>QNYP01000009.1 GCA_003978675.1 Hydrogenothermus sp. | reverse complement strand
ATAACGAATGTATAGCTTCCATATTTTTCAGTTTTTGGGACGAACTTTATATCTTTTTTTCCTATATTTTCTACATACTCTGTACAACTGTAAAACAAAAATATGATTTTAATTCTTAAAGGGAGGTTTAAATGAAAAAAACAAAGAGCTTTATTTTTATGTTGGTATTAATTATATCATCTGCTTTGTTTTACAGTTGTACAGAGTATGTAGAAAATATAGGAAAAAAAGATATAAAGTTCGTCCCAAAAACTGAAAAATATGGAAGCTATACATTCGTTATACCTGCAAACTTTAAATTAAAAGAAGAAAGTTCTTTTATATATGAAAATAACGGTATAGTAAGAGCTTACCTTGTATATACTGGTTTGGGAGATAAAAAGAAACTTGAAAAGTTCTTTGACGAGTATTTATCAGAACAAGGTTGGAGAAAAATAACTAGTTTATATGGAGATGTTGTTGTTTTAGGATATGAGAGGGGAAGTCAATTACTTTTAATGAAAATAGACAAAAGCTTAAATCTAAATATAGTAAAAATCATGCTTACCAAAAAATAGTTATATAGAAATTTATAACTTGTATCTATCTGTTTGTGGAGGGAGGATTTCTAATCCTTTAATTTGTGGTTCTTTTATATTTTTAACCTGAACTAAAACTTTAAATTTCTCTCCCATACCTTTAGGTAATACCAAAGTTTTTAATCTATTTAACCTTTCATAAGACTTAAAATCTCCTTGTTCTTGAAGCTCTACAAATATATCCATAAGACCAAGGCTTGTTAAAAAGTGTGCCTGATCTGTAAAACCAATAGTTTTTAATCCTACTTTCTCTCCAAAATGTTTTAATGCAGAAAAATTTACATGGGAAGTAATATCCTGATAACCTACATTTTCCCAATAGTTTTCACTATATCTATGCTTATAGTAGCAAAGTAGCGTCCCTTTCATTCTATAGTATTTGTATAGTTCTCTTGACGGATAACCATAATCTATTGTTATTACATATCCTTCCTTTAGTTTTTTACCTATTTTTTGTATGTAATCTTTAGCATCTAGATTTATTTCTGTTGTCATTCCTTCTAGAATGTTTATGTTTAACTCTTTTAAGTAATCTAAAATTTCCATTCTCGCAGGTTTTTCTATTTCTACTATGTTTTCCTCTTTATCTAATCCTAAATATATTTCACAGATTTGATTATTCTTCTTTCTTATTAAATAAACAGGGAAAGCATCAAAAAGCTCATTTGAAAAAATTACTCCTTCTATGCTTTCATCTTCAAAATCAACTATATCTTGTATCCATCTAGTATTTTCAAATTCTTTAAGAATTTGCTTTTGGCTTTGTATATGATATTGAGATTTTTCTATAAGTATATATTCGCAATTTTTATAAACATTTGGATAATGCTTTTTTAAGTTATTTAAAATATCGTATGCTAAATATCCTTTTCCTGCTCCTATTTCTACTATTTTAAAATTTTTAGAATTTAGTTTATTAAAAACTTCTGCAAATTGCTTTGCTAGTAATGCTCCAAATGCTTCATCTAACTCTGAAGCTGTAAAAAAATCTCCTTTTTCTCCAATTTTTGATTTATCACTTGTGTAGTATCCAAGCTCTGGATAGTAAAGTGCCATATCCATAAAATCTCTAAATGATATACCACCTTCTTGCATTATTTTGCTTTTAATTATATTAACAAGCTCTTTATTTCCCGTTAACTTAGGCAATTTCCTTTTCCTTTGGTTTTATTACTTTAAGAAGTTCTTTTTTTACTTTTTCTATAAGTTTTTCGTCATTTATTTTTGTTTTATCCTTTGTTCTAACATAAAAAGAATCCCTTGCCCTTTCTCCCTGTGTTGTTACTTTTGCAATGTGGACATATAAATCAAACTTTGAAAATACATGAATTATATCAAATAATAAACCTATTCTGTCTTTAGCAGAAATATCAAATATTGTATAGCTATCTGACATTTTGTTATCTACTTTAACAAATGTTGGAGGAGGTAAAGAAGCAGATTTAAAAACAGTCTGTCTTTTTTTTCTAAGGTCTTTTATTGTTAGTTTTCCATTTCTATATTCATTAAACATATTTAAAAACTTTTGGAATTTACTTTCATCAATTGCATCTAAAGTAGCTGTTGAAACATGGGCGTTTATCAAAATTGTGTCATCTTTCCTTGTATAACTATATATTGATAATATGTTAACTTGCATATTGCTCAATATTCCTGTAAATGCAAGTAGAGGATTTTCTATATCTTTTACTGCCATTACAATTTCTGAAAAACCTATACTACTGTTTTTTTCAAATAAAAATTGCGGTTCTCCTGTCTTTAAAAGTCTGTATTCTAGTTTAATATGTTTCAAAATATCGTCTAAAGGAGTAGAAGATATGTAGTAATCAGAAACCCGTTCTAAAAGCTTTTTAGCTTCCTTTTCACCAAACTCTGTCGTTAATAGAGCCAGAGCTTTTTTTCTTTTCTCTTCTATCTGTCTTTTATGTAGTTCTTCTGCAGAGATACCTTTATCTAAAATTGCATAGGCTTTATAGTAAAGTTCCCAAAGAAGTGAGTTTTTCCACTCATTCCATGCATTTGGACCAACTGCATTAGCATCGCACCATGTTAAAACTGTAAGCATTTTTAGAAATTCTTTATTTTTAACTATTTTTATAAACTCATCTAAAACTTTTGGGTCGTGTATATTTCTTCTCTGGGATATTTTTGCCATTTCAAGATGGTATAAAACTAAATCACTTACAATTTTTGCATCTCTTTTTGAGTATCCAAATCTTGTTAGTATATCTACAGCCATTTTTGAACCTAAAACACTGTGGTCTGTTTTATGCCCTTTTCCTATATCGTGTAAAAATATAGCCCATATTAAAAGGTCTTTTCTTTCTATATCTTTATATAGTTCATACATAGACTTTCTTTGCGGAGTATCTTGTTTTTTTAGACTTTCGAGCATCTCTACTGCTTTTATTGCGTGGGCATCTGTTGTATATTTGTGGTATGCATCGTATTGAAAATGACATCTTTGGTATCCAAATTCCGGAATCAACTCATCTATCACATAAAATTCTTGCATTTTTCTAATTGTTTTAGCTAGATTTTTAACATCTGAAAAGATTTCTCTAACCAATTTTTTTGTATCTTCTGTTAAGTTATCTTTTAATTTTTTCTCATTTTTCCTGATTAGATATTCAAGCTGGGAAGAAAAGTCTAATTCATATTCTTTGTAATACTTAAATGCCCTAACTACATTTGAAACATCTTTTTCAAATTTTTCTGCATTAAAAACATCAAGTTCTGTAGCAGTTCTAGAAAATACCGCATCTATTGGTGTGTGTATCTCAAAATCATGTGTTTCTGTTAGATTTTTTAATATCCTTTTTGTTATTGTGTTAATAGATTTCGCATTTAAATAGTAAAGTTTCATCATTTGTTCTACAGAAGCTCTTAATGCTTCTTCATCATCATCTGGTAAAGCATAACCAAGCTTTTTAGCGACTTCTCCTTGAAGAGAAAAAACAAGAACATCACATTTTTTATTACATATTAAATGCATTTGATTTCTAATTTTCAGTATAAAATCATACGCTCTAACAAGTTCTATGTATTCTTCTTCTAAAATTATTTTTTTATCAACAAAATATCTGTAATCCTCTACATCATCTAAAACTTTTGCAATCCAGAAAACCTCATGAAAATCCCTTAAACCTCCCTCGCCTTCTTTTACATGGGGTTCCATCATATATATACTGCTTCCTGTTTTTTCATATCTTAGCTTTCTAGCCCTTAAAGTTGCGGTTATATATTCATGTCTTTTCTTCTTTATAAGTTTTTTAAACTTATCTTGCAGTTCCTTAAAAATTTCTTCATTTCCCCATAAAAATCTTCCTTGTAGCAGTGAAGTTGCTACTGTTAAGTCTTCTTTTGCAAGCTTTACAAATGTTTTTATATCCCTTGGTGAAAATCCTATGTCTACTTTTAGGTCTAGTAGTAAATAATAGAAATTTTCTAATCCTTCTTTTAGCTGTTCAAAATTTTCTTCTTTAAAAACAAGTGATATATCTATATCAGATTTAAAACAAAGTTCCCTTCTTCCATATCCTCCAAGGACTACAATTGATATGTCTTTAGGATTTTTGAAACTAATTTCTGCAAATTTTCTTATAGTTTCATCTGTAAGGTCTGATAAAGCTCTAACTGTGTTTAATCCAGTTTCCCCGTTATAGTGATTTTTTATTATTTCTTCTTTTTTTTCAAAGTAATTTTCTAATATTTGCTTTACTTCTTCAGTTTTTGCTACCTGCATTTTTCAATCCTTTAATATTTTTGTTTTTACTATATAAATTATTTCTTCAAAAATTTCCTCTTCTTTTTTTGTTCCATCTATTATATAAAATAGCTCTTTATTTTCTTCTGCAATTTTCAAAAATCCTTTTCTTAATCTTTTATGAAAATCTATACTTTCTTTTTCTATTCTGTCTTTTTTATTTCCAAGTCTTTGCAGTGAAACCTCTACTGGAATATCTATTAGAAAAACAACATCTGGAAAAACCCCATCTGTAGCTATATCGTTTAGTGTTTTTATTAGGTTTATATCTAATCCCCTTGCATAACCTTGGTAAGCTAAAGTTGAGTATATGTATCTATCACAAATAACATTAATACCTTTTTCTAAATTTGGTTTTATTACATTATGAATATGAAAATTTCTATCTGCTTCATATAAAAATAGTTCAGCTTTTGGCGGGAACATTTCATCTGTATCTGATAATAAAATTTCTCTTATTTTTTTTCCTGTTTTTGTCCCTCCCGGTTCTCTGGTTAATATAGATTTTTTACCTATACTGTTTAAATACTCATATAGATTTTTAGCCTGTGTTGTTTTTCCTGCTCCTTCTATACCTTCAAATACTATAAAAACTCCTTTTCCCATTCATAAAGCCTTTCTTAATTTGGATTTTGTTATGAATTTTTCAATTTTTTCTGCCATCTGGTCTGCAAGAAGCCCTAATTCTTCTTCTAACTGGCTAACTTTACCATGGGTTATAAATCTATCTGGTATCCCAAATCTAATTAAGTTATTTGTATATCCATTATCCAAAATATACTCTGCTATAGCACTGCCAAATCCACCATTTAATGCTCCATCTTCTCCTGTTATTATGTATTGATGTGTGTTAAGTAGTTTTATTAAAAGTTCTTCATCCATTGGTCTTATAAATCTTGCATTTACAACTGTTATATTAAAACCTCTTTTGCTTAATATCTCCCTAACTTTTAAAGCTTTCTGCACATACCTACCTACTGCTAAAAATACTATATCCTTACCTTCTTCTAAGATCTCCCAACTTCCAATTTTTATAAATTCAAAACCTTTATTTTCTTGTCCTATACTTTCCCCTCTTGGATATCTTATCGCAAAAGGCTTATCAGTTTTTATTGCAGTGTATAAAAGATTTCTAAGCTCCTGTGCATCTTTAGGAGCAGAAATAATTATGTTTGGACATGCTCTTAAAAATGATATATCGTAAACTCCATGATGCGTTGGTCCATCTTCTCCAACTAAACCTGCTCTGTCTATTGCGAATACAACCGGTAAATTTTGTAAAGCTATATCATGTATTACTTGGTCGTAAGCCCTTTGTAAAAATGTTGAATAAAAGCTTGCTACAGGTTTTAATCCTTCTACTGCCAAACCTCCTGCAAAAGTAGCTGCGTGTTGTTCTGCAATTCCCACATCAAAGAACCTATCTGGAAATTTTTCAGAAAACATAGTTAATCCAGAACCTTCTCTCATAGCTGGAGTTATTGCAACAATCCTTTCGTCTTTTTCAGCAAGTTCAACTAAAGCTTTTCCAAAAACTTTACTCCAGCTTGGATTTGAAGATGCTTTTTTTATAGGAATTCCTGTTATTTTGTCAAAAGGAGATATCCCATGAAATGGTGTTGGATTATCCTCTGCTGGTTTATACCCTTTCCCTTTTTGTGTAATTACATGGAGTAAAATAGGACCTCTCATATACTTTATATTTTCTAATGTATTTTTTAGATTATTTAAATCATGTCCATCAACAGGACCAACATATGTAAATCCAAGTTCTTCAAATATTATTCCTGGAGCAAAAAGCCCTTTTATATATTCTTCAACCTTTCTAGCAAGTTTTGAACCTTGTTTCCCAAAAACTTTTTCTATTATTGTTTTCAGTTTCTGTCTTGGTTTTTGAAATACTTGGTTTGTAATAATCCTATTAAAATATGTATAAATAGCCCCAACATTTGGAGATATAGACATTTGATTATCATTAAGTATTACTATAAATTTAGATGGATCTAGCCAGCCTGCGTTGTTCAATCCTTCAAAAGCTTCCCCTGCAGTCATAGCTCCATCACCAATTATAGCTATTGTATACCCTTCTTCATTTTTTAAATCTTTAGCAACCCTCATACCAAGAGAAGCAGATATTGATGTAGAACTATGACCTGCACCAAAATGGTCGTAAGGACTTTCTGTTCTTTTTAAAAAACCTGATATTCCTTTATACTGTCTTAGAGTTTTAAAACGCTCCTTTCTTCCTGTAAGTATTTTATAAGGGTATGCCTGATGTCCTATATCCCATACAATCTTATCTACTTTCGGATCAAATGACAGTAAAAGTGCAACTGTAAGTTCAACAACTCCTAGAGATGGGCCTATATGTCCTCCAGTTTTAGATGTGGTAATTGCAGAACAACACGCAGCTACTTTTGCAGGAGGTTTGGCAGTAGAAGGATTAAAACCTGTAGCAAGCTTTTATTCAACATTTTTACAAAGGGCTTACGACCAAGTAATACATGATATAGC
>QNYP01000010.1 GCA_003978675.1 Hydrogenothermus sp. | reverse complement strand
GACTTACTAAAAGTTAAACTTCTTGAAAGAATTTCTATAGAAAAAGAAATAAATTCTAAAGAGTTTTTACTGGAAATAAAAACATATATGGAAAATCTCGAAAATATGATAGCTTATCAATATATACTTTCTGAAATAGAAAATATAGAAGAATTGGCTAAATCTCCTTTTACAAAGTATTTACTTTATAATCAACATGTTGTTTTTTTACAAAAAATCTATTCTAGTATAAAGGAAAATGACCTTTCTAAATTTCCTATTTTAACAGCAGAAGAGTGTGATTTTCATAAATATTTATCTTATCCAGAGTCTATAATGATATGTTTAGATTCAAATCTTTGTATGTATTTGGAAAAACTACATGATGTAATCCATCAAATTACTAATGCATTTTTTGTTTTTTTCTCAAAAGGAAAATATAAGGAAGCTTATGCTTCTTTAAAAGAGCTTATTGAAAATAGTATGAATCTATCAAAAACCTTAGCCGGTTTATATTTCATTGCATTTTCAGATGCAGAGACAAATTTTTTCAAAACTTTAAAATATCTAGTAGATAATTCAAGTTTAGAAAATTTTATTTTTATTATAGATGTTTATAGATTAAAATCTTTAAATCAAGTCTATAGTGAAGAAAAGGTTAATAAAATTTTAAAAGAAGCTTATAAAGTTTTAGAAGATTTTACAAAAAATAATAAAGAGAATATCCTTTTAATTAAAGGTTCTACTGCGAATTTTTATATGCTTGCTACAAATGTTACAGAAGAGTTTGGTAAGGAACTGATAAGTAAGATTAAATCTTCGGTAGAAAAACCTTACAAAATCAATGGGCACTTTATAGATTTGAAAGTTAGTGTTGGTGTTCTAAGACTAGATAAATATTCTGAATTTTCTTATACAGATTTGGTTCAAATTCTACATCATTTAAAAGAACTTGCAAAATTAAATGAAAATAGAATTTATCTAGCTGTTTCAGAAAAAGAAAAAAACGAAGTTGCAAAATGGTTAAATAAGAAGTATAGGGATAAGTTTTTTGTTCAAAGTAAATTAAGGCAAAAAAAGGTAGAAGTAGTTTTTCAACCTATTTTTTCTACTAAGGAAAAAGAAATGGTACATTTAGAGACTCTTGCTAGGATAAGAAATGATGATGGTTCTTTAATTCCTGCTGGAGTTTTTATAGATTTAACTTATGAACTTGGTTTGATTACTAGATTAGATAGATTAGTTTTAGAAAATGTGCTTCTAAAAAAGAATTTGATTAAAAAGTTATCTGATAAATTATTTTTAAACCTTAGTTATGAGTCTTTAACCAGTCCTGAATTTTTAAATGATTTGAGAAATTTCATTAAAGAAATGGAAGATTTTGAAATAACTTTTGAAATTACCGAACAAAAACTTGTAAAGGATATTTCTATAATAGAAAACATTAAACGAGAATTCGAGAATGTCAGATTTGCAATAGATGACTTTGGAAGCGGATATTCATCATTAAAGACAGTTATAGAGTTAGTTGAAAGTGATTGTCTTCAAATTTTAAAAATAGACGGTTCTTTAATAAAAGAATTACCAAGTAGAAAATTTGTTCAAAGGATAGTAAAAGCAATATCTTCTATGGCTGATGCTTTAAACATTAAAACTGTGGCAGAATTCGTTGAAGATTATAAAACTTTGAGCTTGCTAGATGATTATAATATTAGTTTTGCTCAAGGTTATTATCTTTCAAAACCAAAAACCATAGAAGAGCTAATTCTAGAAAAAAGTAATTTAGTAAAAAATTCTAAATAGCCCTCCCATAGTAGGGAAGGCCTATATTTTACTCACAACTTGGGCAAATTTTACTTAACAAAGGATCCGTAGGACAGGCTTCTATATTCCCAGATTTTACATTATCAACAATTTCGTCTCCGTATTTTTCCCTAGCTAACTTTTCAATTTCCTCTAAATTCTCATCTTTCTTTAGTCTTTCTTTTGCAAGTCCAAAACCTCTTCTTGCTCCCCTTTTATTTACTTTTTGGGTATATTTCTCTCCTTTTATAGTTTTATCAATAAAACAGTAGTAAGTAGATTTTAATCCTTTTTCCCAGGCATACATATAAATATCAAACATATCATCCCTTAGGTCTTCTTCTATGTAAATAGACTTAGAAACTGCTTGGTCTATATATTTTTGAAATGCAGCTGCTATGTCTATCTGTCTTTTTGGATGAATTTCATAAGCACCTTTAAATAGTGCTTTGTTTATCTTACCGTCTAATTCTTCTATATACTGGATAGAGCCTCCGTTTGCTTTGATTTTTTCTGCCATTTCTTCATTCCACATATCAAGTTCTTCCAGTTTTTTCATAAGTTGCTTATTTACAACTATAAATTTACCTGAAAGGGTATCCCTTGAGTAAACATTTGAGAAATAACTATCTATTGAGGAAGTTGTTCCTGCAATGATAGATATTGAAGCTGTTGGTGCAATTGCAAGTAAAACTGCATTTCTTCTTGGTGGATAAGGATAAGGCTTTCCTTTCTGTTTCATTTCCTCATAATGAGGAAATGCTCCTCTTTCCTTAGCAAGTTCTTCAGATTTTCTATAAGCTGTTTCTCTCATGAATTTGGCAACTTTCTCTGCAAACTCGACAGCAGTATCGCTATCATAAGGTATTCCAAGCTCAACTAAAGTCTCTGCAAATCCCATTAATCCTATTCCAATAGGTCTTAAATCCATTGTGTTTTTGCGAGATTCTTCAGATGGATAGAAGTTTTTATCAAGAATGTTATCAAGGGCAACAACCATTGTTTCTATTGTATCTTTTAGCTTATCCCAGTCTATATCTGTTTTATCTTCATTTATATGTTTTGCAAGGTTTACTGATGCTAGTGTACAAACTGCTGTACTTTCTGGTGAGTTAGGGATACTTATTTCGGTGCATAAATTAGATGAATTTATTACACCATACTCTGGACAAGGATTGTGTTCATTGTGTCTATCCTTAAATGTTAACCAAGGATGACCTGTTTTAGCTAACTTAAATAAATATCTTTTAAACCATTCTTGAGAATCTATTTTTTTCCAGAGTTTTATCTGTCCTGTTTCTGCCTTTTCTATGCATTCAAAGTATTTTTCTGTAAATTCTTTTCCCCACGTTGTTATTAGTTCAGGACATTCTGCAGGATCAAATAAATATAAAGGCTCTCCTTCTTTTATTCTCCTCATTATTTCATCTGGCATCCAGATAGCAGTATTTAAAGAGGGAGTTCTAAAGTATGGATTTCCTGTTGTTTCTCTTAAATCTAAAAATGCATCTATATCTAAATGCCAAGGTTGAAGATACATAACTTGAGAACTTCTTCTTCTTCCTCCTTGCTGTATAGCATTAACTATTGTGTCAAATATCTTAATAAAAGGTATGACCCCAGAAGATTTAGCATTTAAAGATTTTATCGGCGAACCTGTTGCTCTTATTCTTGTAACATCTGTTCCAACTCCTCCTGCATACTTTGCTAAAAATGCAGTTTCTTTAGCTTTATCCATAATTGATTCTAAAGAGTCATCTATAACATTTACATAACAACTGGAATACTGGTGAGTAACTGTTCCAGAGTTGTAAAGGGTTGGCGTTGAGTGAAGATACTCAAGCTTAGATAATTTATTATAAATTTTTATAACTTCATCTTCATCATTTCCTATTCCCATAGCAACTCTCATAAAAAACCATTGAGGTTTTTCTATAATTTCTCCGTTTCTATCTTTGGTAAAGTATCTGTCTTTTAATGTTGTCATTCCAAAGTAGTCTAAAAGTGTATCTCTTTCATAATCTAAAGCACTTTCCAATTTATCCAAATCAAAGTTTAAAAGGTCTTCTTTATATAATTTCTCTTTTACTCCAAACTCAATAGCTTCTTTGAATGATTTAAATCTTTTATCTATTTTTCTATTAATTATCTTTTGTAGCTGTCTGGACGCTAATGTGTCATATATGTAGTGAGTTGGTATTAATTGCTCTATTGCTTTTAAAACTAAAAAGTCTAATTCTTCTGTTGTTACTCTTTCTGGTATTTTTAAATCAAGCTCTTTTGCTATTTTAAAAGCAATTTCCCAGTCATCAGGTAAATCCATCCCTTCAAAAAGGGCAAATATAGCATTTATAAGTTTTTTCATTTGAAATTTTTCTTCTGTTCCGTCTCTTTTTACGACTATTCTTTCCATGAAAGAACCTCCTTTATATTGTTAATTTATACAAAGCATTTCCTACAGAAAAAATTCTGTGATATCCATTTTGTTTACAAAAATCCTTTTCTTTTAGTCCAGTTTTTAATTTCATAAATTTTTGTCTAGGTATTAGGTTGATAAAATCCTTAGTATAATAATAATCTGGTTCAGTAATTTTTACTTTTTCAAAACCAATAGTTTCTAAAGATTTTCCAGAAAAAAGCCTTAAATCTACATAAGAATATAAATTACCTTTAATGTAATTCTTTATATGAGAAATTAACTTTCCTAAAGCTCCTATAACATTTGTATACCTTTTATTTGCAAATCTATATATTTCGTAGCCTTCTAATCCAAATCTAGCTTTACCAATACTAATAGCACTAACTATTTCATCTTTATAAACTAATCCAAAACTTTTTCCTAATACTACTTCACTTGCTATGTGATTATTGAAAAAGAAATCAAGAGCTTGAGTTTCTGTAAGTTCTATTAATTTACAATCTTTAGCATAAACTTTTTGATTTAACCCTAAAAAGTTGGAAATTATTGAAAAAACTATATCCTTTTTATTTAAAATCTCACTGTCCCAAAATTGTAAAAGTTTAATATTTTTTTGTGTTGCAAGAATCCATTTTAGCCTGTGATAATTTTTTGCCTCTTTTTTTGATAATCCTCTTAAATGAATTAAGTTTTCATAGGTATGATAATAAATTCCATTTACTTCTATACCTAAGTTTTTTTCAGGAATGAAAATATCTATTTCAAAGGAATTTAAAATATTTCTGTTATTTGTTTCAAAAGTTATATTTTTATCTTTTAAAAACTTTACAATCTCTTGTTCTGGTATAGTTCCTCTGTAACAAACAGGACAAACTGGTAAATGTCCATTATCTAGATGGTCTAAAAATTTTGCATTGCATTTTTTACACAAAAATAAGAGTTTTTTTCTTTCCTTTACTTTATAGTATTTAAAAGTTTCAAAATCAAATAAAGGTTCAACATCTATTGCCTTAAGCTTAATATTTAGCCTTTCCCAAACTTTCTTTTTATACTTTTTTAAAACTTTTTCTTTAACAGCAGGTATTTTCATAGGAGAGTTTACACCATACTTTTCCTGTAAAACCTTTTGTTGTTTTTCAACTATGTTTTTTCTTTTTTCATTCAAGATTTTTTGAAGCTTTTCTTTTACAATTGGACTTTTCATAGGATGAGTAGTTCCGTATTTCCTTATGGAAATTTCTTTTAATCTTTCTTTATACTCTTTAGTTTTTGTATAATTATCCACCCCATATCTTTCTAACATTGTTTTTTTTGCTTTTTCTCTAGTTATTTTTCCTATGTTATCTACTCCATATCTTCTTAAAACCGTTTCTTTCCTCTTTTCTTTAACTTCCCTAAGTTTTAGATAATGATCTACTCCATATTTTTTTACAAATTTTTCTTTATCCATCTGAGCACATTTTTTAGAACAATAAGTTAAAAACTTTCCAGTGGAAAAGGCTGGTAAACTTCCACAAACAGGACATTTGGGAAGGTTGTCTTTTGTTAGAATTCCTTCTTTAATACACCATATTCTCAAAGATTGCGGTGCATTTTCAGGTAGAAAAGATGTTATATCCCAGAGGAGCTTTTTTAAGTCTGGATTTTTTGAAATTTTTACTCCAGCTCCTCTAGGAGTCAAGTTTTTAACAAGCATTATAAAATCTTCTTTTTTCATAGTTTGAACTATCAAACTTTTTTGAAGTTACTAAAAATTCGTATACTCGGTTGATGATACTTCAAAAAAGTTAGTTAATTTCTTAACATCTTCTTTCTGTAAAAATTTAAGAGGATTTTGAGAAATATTAAACTGAGGGTCAAATCCAAGTTCTTCTAATCTTCTGTCTGCAATATATTTCATGTATTGTTCTAACTCTTTGTAAGAGACTCCAAAGATTGTTGTTCCACCAAATTTAGTTTTCAAGTAATTAAGTTCAAGTTCTACTGCATCTATGATTGTGTCTCTGATGTTCTCAACAAACTTAATATCGTCTACTATCTCTGGATTTTCTTCAATAATCGTTAAAATTGCTTCTATACCGTTTTGTAGATGTAAGCTTTCATCAATTAAAACAAGCTCAACTCCAGAAACTACATTTTTCATTTTTCCTGTATCTTTCATTGCAAAGAAATGTGCGAAAGCTGAATAGAAGAAAAGTCCTTCTTGAATAATATTATTTAATAAAATAGAAGTTAAAATTTGCTTTTTACCTTCTAGTGTATCTGGATCTGCTTTTCCATAAGTAATTCTATCTACTGCTCTAATTATTAACTCTTGTTTTTCTTGTAAAAGTTTGTCCTCAAGAGTTATGTCATAAACTCTTTTTCTATCCATATCAAAAGAATTTATTATTATTTCAAAAAAGTCTGAATGAATGTCTTCCATAAACATTTGAGCAGTAAAAGACATTTTTGCATACGGGTCTGTTAAAACAGGAAAGAAACCATTACCTAAGACATTTTGAACAAGTAGCTCTGATGAAGCAAAGTATCCTACAGCACTATCAAACAAATCTTTTTCTGTTGGTGTTAAAGATTTATAATCAAGTACATCTTGTTGGATATTAAGCTCTTCAGGAAACCAAACAGCCTTTTTTTGTTTCGTGTATAATGTTTTAAAAACTGGATATTTTGGATTCTCCGAAAGTCTAATATTATCTCTAACTGAAGTTTTTCCGATGAACCCCTTAGACATGATTAGAAACCAAAATATCCAGTTTTTAAAACATTATACACGAAACAAAAAAAGGCTGTTTGGTTTCCTGAAGAGCTTAATATCCAACAAGATGTACTTGATTATAAATCTTTAACACCAACAGAAAAAGATTTGTTTG
>QNYP01000007.1 GCA_003978675.1 Hydrogenothermus sp. | reverse complement strand
AGCCACAGAGATTACGCCTTTTGCTCCAACTGCCATCATAGGTAGAGTTAAAGCATCATCTCCAGACAGTATAACTACATCAGGATTTGTTAATGCTATTTGCTCTGAAACCCTTGCAACATTTCCTGTTGCTTCTTTTAAACCAATTAATATGGAGGATTAAAAATAATGTTTACTGGTTCTCTTGTAGCGTTAATAACCCCTTTTAAAGATGGAAACATAGATAAAAAAAGTTTGAAAAATCTTATAGATTTTCATGTAAAAAATGGAACTCATGGAATAGTTGTGGCAGGAACTACTGGAGAGTCTGCAACTTTAACGTACTCAGAACATGAAGAGTTGATTGCTTTAGCAGTAGAATATGCAGATAAGAGAATACCAATAATTGCAGGAACAGGAGCAAATGCAACACATGAAGCAATTGCATTAACAAAATTTGCAGAAAAAGTAGGAGCAGATGCTTCACTGCAAATCGTTCCTTACTATAATAAACCAACTCAAGAAGGTATATACCAACATTTTAAAGCTATAGCAGAGGAAACAAATATTCCACTAATTTTATACAATATTCCATCTAGAACAGGTGTAGATATGTTACCTGAAACATTTGCAAGACTAATTGGTTTAAAAGAAGCAACAGGAAATGTTGCAAGGGTTTCAGAGCAAATAGCATTAACAAATCCTGATGTAGTTATACTGTCTGGAGATGATGCTTTAACTCTACCTATGATGGCAGTTGGAGCAAAAGGCGTAATCTCTGTGGCTAATAACCTGGTACCACAAGATATTGCAAAAATGTGCGAGCTTGCTTTAGATGGAAACTTTACTGAAGCAAGAAAAATACATGATAAATACTGGAAGTTATTTAAAGCAATGTTTGTAGAAACTAATCCTATCCCTGTAAAAACCGCTGCATATATGATGGGACTAATAGATGATATAGAAATGAGACTCCCTCTTTATCATATGTCCGAAAAAAATAAAAAGTTTTTAGAAGAAGTATTAAAAGAGTATGGTCTAATCTAATGAGAAATAATTAACCTTTTCTGTCAGGAACGAAAAACCGTGTTTTTGCAGTTTTGCAATTTATAAAAAGTTATGTCCTATGATTTTACTTTCTTAAAAATGGCATGTTTTTTGCATAATACTTGTGGTAAAATTGTTTTTGTTTGGAGGTATTTTTTTGAAAGTAGCTATAGTTGGTGTTGGGAATATGGGAAGGCATTATGCCAGTAAATTTAAAATACTTGGTTATTCACCGATTTTAGTTGATACTAATCCAAATATATTAGAAAAATATGATGAAAGCTACAGAAAATATACTAATCTAGATGAAGCATTGAATAAAGAAGATATAGAGTATATGTTTATTGCAACTTCTCCTAAACTACACATTCCCCTTGCAAAAAAGGCACTGGAAAGAAACATAAATACAATGATAGAAAAGCCTCCAACGTTAAATCCAAAGGAACTAGAGGAAGCCATAAATCTTGCAGAGAAAAATGGAGTTTATTTAGGGGTTTCAGAAATAGAACTTCGTTCAAGTGTTGTTAGAAATTTTCAAAAAGACTCGAAAGTTAATGTCATACAGGCTTATAGACTAAATGCAAGAAGTGGATATATAAATCCCTTTTTTGATTTAGCTTGGCACGATATATATATACTTCAATACCTATTTGGGAATATAAAACTGAAACAGGTAGAAGATAAAGGAGATATTTTTGAAATATATGGAGAAACAGATAAAACTGATTTCTTTTTACAGGTAGCTTGGAATTATCCAAATGTTAGAAGAGAGTGGATATTAAAAACAAAAGAGGGAGAGATAATATTTGATTTTGTAAACGATACAATAAAGTATCCAGATGGTATACAAGAGAAAAAAGATAATACAGACAAATTAGAACTTATGATAAAACAGTTTATCCAAAATCCATCTTTTGAAAGCTCGTATAGAGCACTTCAAATACTTGAGGAATTCAATAAATTTGATATAAAGGAGAGGATAAATTGATACCAATAATAAAACCAGAATTTGGAAAAGAAGAAGAAAATACAGTTTTAGAAATAATAAATAGTGGGCATATAACTAGAGGAAAGTGGACTTTAAAATTTAAGGAAAGTTTTAGAGATTATATTGGAGTATCATTTTGCCACACTGTTTGTAGTGGAACAGCGGCCATTTACATAGCATTAAAAGCAATAGGAATAAACTCAAAGGAAGATAAAGTTATAGTTCCAGCTTTTAGCTTTATGGCTACTATTGATGCAGTTTTATTAGCAGGTGGAACTCCTATTGTAGTTGATATTAATCAAACCTATACAATGAATACAGAGCAACTAATAGAAGCTATAGAAAGATTTAGTCCAAAAGCAGTAATACCTGTTCATCTATACGGACAAACTGCAGATATGGATAAAATAAATCAAATATGTAAAGATAAACAAGTTTTTGTCCTAGAAGATGCTGCACAGGCTCATGGGGCAGAATACAAAGGGAAAAAAGCCGGCAATCTTGGAGATATCTCTGCATTTAGTTTTTACGCATCAAAAAATGTTCCAATGGGAGAAGGTGGAGCTATTTTAACATCTGATCCAAAGCTTGATGAAGCTATATCAAATTGGATAGAGTTTGGAGACCATCCTGCATTAAACTTAAGGATTACAGAATTTCAAGCTGGCATAGGATACTGGCAACTTCAAAAACTTGATGAGAACAATGAAAAGAGAAGAAAAATAGCAAAGATATATAATGAAGAATTCAAGGAATTGCCAGGTTTAGTAATTCCAGAAGAGGCAGAAAACAGAAAACATGTTTACCATATATATACATTAAGACATCCAAAAAGAAACGAAATAATTCAAAGACTTATAGAAGAAGGGATAGGTGCAAGAGTTTATTATGACTATACTCTACATAAGCTTAGAGATGCACAGCATTTAGATTGTGAGTTTGCTGAGCTTTGTTCTAAAGAGGTTTTTTCAATACCTGTTTTTCCATCCTTGAAAGAAAATGAAATAGACTTTATCATTGATAAGGTAAAAAAAGTAGTTAGAGAGGTTTCTTAATGTTTAGAAGTTTTTTGTTAATTGTTATATCATTTTTATTTAGCTCTTGTTTAGCACATAATTATAATCCTCCAGTTTGTAAGTGCGAATGCAAATGTCCAAATGAAAGCAAAAAAGTTAATACAAATGTAAAAGAAACTTCTAATAATGAGAATTTTTTGACAGATGATACAACAATAAAAGATATTTTGGGAGATAGATAATGAAGAATATAGAAGGAAAACTATCTGCTAAAGGATTTAAGTTTGCAATAATTGTAAGTAGATTTAATAGTTTAATAACAGAAAAGCTTTTAGAAGGGGCTATTGATTGTATAGTCAGGCATAATGGAGATGAAAAAAACATTACTGTCATAAGAGTTCCTGGTTCTTTTGAAATACCTTTAACTGCAAAAAAACTTGCAAAGTCAGGAAAATTTGATGCTGTTATATGTTTAGGAGCAGTCATAAGAGGAGATACTCCTCATTTTGATTATGTTGCAAATGAAGTTACAAAAGGAATAGCTCAAGTATCTTTAGAAACAGAAATTCCTATATCTTATGGAATACTTACAACAGATACAATAGAGCAGGCTATTGAAAGAGCAGGAACAAAAATGGGAAATAAAGGTTTTGATGCAGCCTTAACTGCTATAGAAATGGTAAATGTATTAAACCAGATATAAAAAGGGAAAAATGGAAGCAAGAAAGATTATTGGAAAGTTTAGAAAGAAAGCAAGGGAAATAGCGTTAAAGGTTTTATATGCTTATGAACTTCAAGATAAGGATATTGATATAAATGAGCTACTTGAAGATATAATTAAGGATATTAGAGGTAAAATTTCTGAAAAAACTTTACAATATGCCTATGCCATTGTTAATGGCGTTGCAGAACATATAGACGAAATAGATGAAATAATAAAAAAGTATCTTAAAGATTGGAGATTTGAAAGATTAGGAAATATAGAAAAAGCTCTTTTAAGAATAGGAACTTATGAACTTTTATTTGCTGATATTCCAGACAAAGGTAGAATATTTATAGATATTTTAGATTTAGCCAAATGCTATAGTTTAGATGAAGATGCTTTGAAATTTATAAATGGAATTCTAAGTAGTATCTATAAAAATGAGAATAAAAGAGAACATACAGAGAGCTATTATTAGCTCTCCTTTTTTTCCTCAAAATACGACGAAATAGCTTGTTTTAAAACTTTTATTATAGTTCCTTCTGAAACCTTTAGTGAAACTACATTATCTTCTATAGATTTTATTTCTCCAATGATTCCACCAGAAGTTATAACTTTATCTCCCTTTTTTAAAGAATTTAAAAATTCTTCATGCTTTTTCCTCTGTTGTTGTTGAGGTCTATAAAGTAAAAAGTAGAAAATAGCTATGAGAAGCACCATCCATATAATAGCACTTATTAACTGCTCTGCTCCGCCTCCTTGCATAAAAGCCTCCTAAAAATTTAATAAATGGTCGGTGGAGGATTCGAACCTCCGACCTCCTGCGTGTCGGGCAGGCGCTCTAGCCATCTGAGCTAACCGACCAATGAGATTTAAAATTATACCAAATTTCACAGCAATTTCACATTAGGTATATACAATATAAACTAGAAATTAGTAGCTACCGAGAGCCGATGTTTTCTCAAACCTCCTCCCAGTTTTTCCCTGCTCTTTCTGGGCAGGGTTTTTTTCATAGTAAAATGGCTTTTTTCATAACTTCAATAGGAGCATTTTTTCCTGTCCATATTTCAAAAGCTTTAGCACCTTGATATAAAAGCATAGAAAGTCCATCTTGCCATTTGCAACCTTTTTTATTTGCAGTTTCAATAAGAGGAGTTCTTTTATATATAATATCTACAACAATATGCTTAGAAGATATAGCCTCATAATTGAAAAGAGGTTTATCCTCTTCTCTTAAGCCAACAGATGTAGTATTTACAATAATATCTACACTATCTAACACACAGCATTCAATTTTTTCATAAGGTATTGGGATTATAATTTCCTCAGCAAATTTTGTTAGTTTTAAAAAATCTTTTTGTATTTTAAATACTTTTTCTATAGTTCTGTTAGCTTGGTAAATTTTGTTAACTCCTTCTTTTATAAGTCCATAAACAACAGCTCTTGATGCCCCTCCTGCTCCTAAAACAAGAACATTTTTCCCTGCTAAATTAGGTTCTAGTTCTTTTAAACCTTTAATAAATCCATAAGCATCTGTATTATATCCAATTAGATATCCATCTATATTTTTTACAGTATTACATGCTCCAATATATAGAACTTCTTCTGAAACTTCATTTATATATTGGATAATATACTCTTTGTGTGGGACTGTTATATTAATTCCTTTAATATTTAAAGCTTTAACTGCTTCTACTGCTGTTTTTAAATTTTCTGGTTTTACTTCAAATGGTACATAAACAGCAGGGATATTGTAATAAGAAAAAGCAGAGGTTTGGAACTGGGGAGATTTAGAATGTTTTACAGGATATCCGAATATTCCGTAAACTTGAGTTTCACCAGAAATATCTACTGTTATTTTCATTCTGAAATTGTAAACTTAGTTTGTCCTATTTTTACAGCTTTTACCCAGGGTAAAAACTGCTTAATAGCAAGTATAACTGTGTCTTTCATAGTAAGGTCTGAAACTGGACATGTTGCACAAGTTCCAACAAGTTCTAAATAAACCTCATTATTTTCAACTTTTACTAAAACTATATTCCCCTCATCAATAGCTAAAGCAGGTCTAATTTTTTCTAATACTTCTTCAACCTCTTTTTCTCTATCAATAACAGCCATCACAATTACCTCACTATTAAGATTTATTCTTCTAATAAAGGTTTTGATATCTCAAGACCTAACTTATCATGTAAATCTTTAAAAAACTGCTTTTGTTTTTCTTCAGATAGTCCTAGCACATTAAAAGCTCCTTGAATCGAAAGCCTTTTTAAAGCTATATCTTCTATTCTCTCTTTGTAGAAAAACTCAAAATAACTTTTAATTAATTCCTCTGATTCTGGATACTCTTCTAATAAGTGGAAAACTTTAAAATCTGCACTTATCCTCATTCTTGTGTTTTCCTTACAAAAAATCTTAAAAGTCCATCTTCATCAATGTATCCTAAATATTCATTTCCAGTTGTTTCGCACCAAGCAGGAACATCTTGAACAGCTCCTTCATCATCTGCTTGTAGTTCTATAATTTGCCCTATTTTTGCAGTTTTCATAACTTTTGCAAGTTCAGTTATAGGTATTGGACAATAAGTTCCTGTTGCATCGTGAACTATATCTGGATTTATGTTTTCTAAATCTACACTCATTATACCCTCCAGTTTTCCAAAGTTTCTTCCTGTAATTTCTGTCCTAAAATTATATCTTCTTTATACTTATTTTCAAGATGTGAAGGAGGTATTATTTTAACCTGTATTTTACCTTCTTCATCTGTTTTACTGTACCTTGCTATAAGGTCTGCTATCTGTTTTTTGTCTTCTTCTGTTAAAGCTTCTCCCACTACAGGCCTTGCTATTGCAACAGCACCTTTCCCAATAGGCTCTGCATACCAGTAATTTTTTCTTATCCCTTTTATAAAATTACCTTCACCTTCGTTTCTTGTAATTATTACTTTTGCTTTAGATGGAAGTCTAAAGTGCCTTCCTATTGTTAATAGGTATAATTCGTCTCTAGTTATAAAGTTTTCTACTGCTATTACTTCCTTATATTTTCTTGCAAAGTTTTCATCTGTTAAATAGCAACAACCGCCTGCTGGTTGTTCATACTCATCTATACCAAATCTTTTTGCAAGCTCTATTTGTCTTTTCCTACTTCTACCAGATATATCTTCTAGTTTTTCTCTATCTATCCAACCTTTTATTTCAGGAATAGTTGGAGGTAGAAGTTTTGCAGATAATGGTTTAACAACTAAACCTTCTACTCCTGCTTCTCTTTCTATGATTTTCATAGCCTTTAGATGTTGGCTCATAGGTCTTTGATTTAGAACTTCACCAGATATAATAAAGTCTGCACCTATTTCTTCCATATATTTTTTAGCATGTTTATACATATAGGCTCTACAGTCTATACATGGGTTTATGTTGCTTCCATATCCGTATTTTGGATTTTGAATTATGTCAAAATACCCTTCAGATATATCTATAATTTCTAAAGGAAATCCATATTTGGCAGCGTATTTTAAGGCAGGGTTCATATAATGAGAACCATCTTCTTTTTTTTCGCCTCTTCTTCTCTTTGTTTCTGTGATACAGAAACCTGTATAAAAATGAAGGGCTACAACTTCTATTCCTTGAGATTGAATGAGCTTTATAGCAAGAGTAGAATCAAGCCCTCCGGAGTAGAGGGCTACTGCTTTTCTTTTCTTCATGACTTACTTACATAATCCCTTTTCTTTTGCTTGCTGTAATATTTCTGAAAGATGTATTTCCCTTTCTCCATCTGGGTCGTCTTCTGGAGATTTACAAAGACCGCAGGCAGTCCCTGCGTCTGTTGTATCCCCTATTGCATCTATATCACAAGCTCCATTTTCTATAGCTTGTAAAATCTCTCCTAATGTAATTCCCATACAGAAGCAGACTTCAGTATTTTTATCCATAGAGAAGATGTCTTTAGCCATCTTCTCACCTCTCTATCCAATATGTTCTAAG
>QNYP01000008.1 GCA_003978675.1 Hydrogenothermus sp. | reverse complement strand
GTATATATGAGAGATTTAAGACCTACATCTTCTAAGGTTAGGCAGGCACTTTTTAATATTTTGTACGATGTGTCCGATATTTCTTTTCTTGATTTGTTTGCAGGAACAGGAGAAATAGGTATTACTGCATTAAAAAATGGTGCTAAGCCCGTTTATTTTGTGGAAATAGAAAAAAAAAGAGCATCAGATATAAAAAGGAAAGTTTCAAAAATATCAAAAGATTTTAAGGTTTTTCCTATAGATGCACTTAAATTTTTGAAAAATACTAAAGAAACATTTGATGTAATATTTGCAGACCCACCATACAGTTATAAAAATTATGACAAGCTAATTGAAGAAGCAAAAAAACATATAAACAAGGGAGGAGTATTTATTTTAGAGCATAGGTCAAATATGACTTTTAACGCAGATAAGGAAAAAAAATATGGAGATACTATTTTATCTTTTTGGTATATTTAATTAATACATTGTAGGAGGAAAGATGATACAAAAAACCTGTGTTTATCCAGGAACATTTGACCCATTTCATAATGGGCATTTAGATATAGTAAAAAGGGCATTAAAAATTTTTGAAACAGTTATTATTGCAGTAGCAGAAAATCCAAGGAAAAAACCTATGTTTACATTGAAAGAAAGAGTAAATATGATAAAAAACTCTTTAAAAGAGTATGAAGATAGAGTAATAGTGGAAGGTTTTGATACCCTTTTAGTAGATTTTATGAAAAAACACGACACAAATATAGTAATTAGAGGGGTTAGGCTTTTTACAGATTTTGAATATGAGCTTCAAATTGCAATGACAAATTTTAATTTAGATAAGGTAGAAACATTTTTTATGATGCCTTCTCAAGAGCTAATCCATATTAGTTCATCAATAGTTAAAGATGTGGCTTTACATAACGGTGATGTGTCTAAAATGGTTCCCAGATTTGTAGAAGAAAAACTAAAGGAAAAGGTTAAATGCCTATAATTCTGGTTATTTTTTTGTTTTTTGTTTCATGTGGATATAAAAAGGTTGATTTTAATCAAAAAAATTTAAAAATATGTGTAGATGATATCATTATTAATTCTCCACAACCAACTCTTTTAGATACATTAAACAAGCATATTTTAGATAGTATTATTGCTACAAAAAATAAATTAGACTGTTCTTACAAAAAGAATATAGATATGAAAATAACAGTTTTAAATTTTAGTTTTTATCCAATTGGATATTCTAGGGCTCAGAGAGCTAATGTTTATAAGGTAAGGATCAGGTTAAAGGTTGAAATTTTTGATAAGGAGGGAAATCTTATAAAACAAGAAGAAATCACAGAAACAACTCAATATTTTGGAACAGGTTTAAGAGCAGATATAGAGAAAAGATATGCAGTTGAAGAACTTGCAAAACTATTACAAATAAGAATTTTTGATATTTTAATGAGATTATGAGCCAACATAACTTAATTCAGCTTATAAAAAAGTCTAAAGATGAAGTAGATTTAAAACCAGTTGTTTTTATTTATGGAGCTGAAAATTTACTAAAAAAGCAGTTTATTGAAAAATTTAAATCAAAAAACAAAGATTTTCACTTTTTTTGGGGGGATGAAACAGGTTTTAAAGAAATAAAAGAGGTTTTTTCATCAGGAGCTTTATTTTCAGAAGGAAATGAAGCAACTATTTGGGATATAGATAGTTTTGTATCAAATTTGAATAAAGATGAAAAAGTAGAATTTGTGGAATTTTTAAAAAAGATAAACTCACCCGATAGGATATTTTTAGTATCCTTGAAGGAAAAACCTCAAGCAAAACAGCCTCTAAAAACAATTTTAAGTATATCAACAGTTATAAATTCTCCAAAATTAACCCCAAAAGCTTTTGAGATATCAGTATATAAGAAACTAAAAAACAGTGGAAAGCAAATTAATCCTGAAGATTTAAAGTATTTAGTTTCAAAATTACCAAAAGATTTATATGCGACAAAGCAAGAAATAGAAAAACTAATCTTGTATACAGAGGGAAAAGAAATAATAACAAAAAAAGACATAGATATAGTTATAACCGTTTCGCCTGAAGTTAGTGTTTTTGCATTTGTGGATTTATTCTTTAAAAAATCAAAAGAAAGCATAGCTATACTAAAAAAATTATTTTCCCAAGAAATACATCCATTTGAAGTGCAGTCCTTAATACTAACCTATGCAAACAGACTGCTTTTATTTAAGAACTTTCAAAAGAAGAAAATGCCAGTGTCAGAAATATTTGCAAAATTAGGATTAACCTATAAACCACAACAAACAACAATTTTAAATCTTGCAAAGAGTTTATCAGAAGAAGAGCTAATATGGTTAATAAAAGCTTTATATAAGCTTGAATATAAGCAAAAAGTTTTATATGAGAATATACACACATCTTTAGAAAATCTAGTTTTAGAGTTTTGTGTTAGATGAGTGAAAATATATTAGATTTAAGACCAAAAAGTTTAGATGATTACATAGGGCAGGAAAAAGTTAAACAGCAGATAAAACTATTTATACAAGCAAGTAAACAGAAGAAAAGACCATTAGACCATATACTATTTACAGGAGCACCAGGGCTTGGTAAAACAACCCTTGCAAGCTTAATAGCAAAAGAGCTAGATGCCAACATAATAACAACCACAGGAGCAATTTTAAACAAAAAAGGAGATTTAGCAGGAATTTTAACCTCTCTAGAGGAGGGAGACGTCCTGTTTATTGATGAGATACACAGAATAAATAAGTCTGTTGAAGAACTGTTATACTCTGCAATGGAAGATTTTAAGATAGATATACTTATTGGAAAAGACAGGTCTGCAAAAACTATTCGCCTAGATATTCCAAGATTTACTCTAATAGGAGCTACCACAAGGGCAGGACTACTTTCTTCTCCTTTACTTTCTAGATTTGGGATAATTTTGCAATTTGATTTTTACGATGAAAACTCTTTGTCCCAAATTATAAAAAAATCTGCAGAAAAGCTTGGAATTAAAATAACAGATGAAGCCTCTTTAGAAATAGCGAAACGAAGTAGAGGAACTCCAAGAATTGCAAATAGACTAATAAAAAGGATAGAAGATTTTGCCGTTGTAAAAAACAAAGAAGAAATAGATTTAAAACTTGTTTTAGAAGCTTTTGAGTTTTTAGGTATTGATGAGTATGGTTTAGATTTTAAAGATAGGGAATATCTGAAAGTTTTAGCTTTCAACTTTGAAGGAAAACCAACAGGAATAAAAACCCTTTGCATAGCTTTATCAGAAGAGCAAGATACAATAGAACAGGTTATAGAACCATATCTTATAAAAATTGGATTTATTATTAAAACCCCAAAGGGTAGAGTAATAACAGAAAGGGGACTTAACCATATAAAAAATTACACATAAAATCGGAGCGAGCGGACTCGAACCGCCGACCTCTGGCCCCCCATGCCAGTGCTCTACCGCCTGAGCTACGCTCCGATTTTGACTATATAGAATTTATCCTATTTAGCAATTTTTTTCCAGCCTTAAATGTAATTACAAACCTTTCAGGGATTATTTTTTCTTCTTTTGTTTTAGGGTTTCTACCAATTTTAGGGGCTCTTTTTTTTATTATAAATGTTCCAAATCCTGAAATTTTTATTTTTTTATTGTCTTTTTTTTCTAAAAGTTCTTTATGAATGATTTTAAAAATTTCATTTACTATCTTAGAAATATCTGTTTTGGATAGTTTTGTTTTCTTATTTTTCATAATCCAGTTAACAATTTCAGCCTTTGTCATATGTATACCCTCAAAATCTTATTAGTAATCATTATTATAATGAAATTAAAAAAATTTTTTAAAATTATAGTTTATGTGTATATTAAATCTGTTTTATAAGCCTCTAATATTTGATTAATATAATTTTTAACCTTTGTAGTGTTATATTCAATATCTCCAGCTTCTTTCAAAGAATGTTTAATCATAGGAAGTATTTCTTCTATTAATTGTGTTGTATTTTCTACAAGTTCTTTAACCTGGTTAAATATAATTGAGAATTTTTGTTCCCCAAGTCTGGCAGACTCAACAAGACCATTTAATTGTATATAGTGTAATTCTTTGATTATATTTTCAATTTCGTCTATGTAATTCAAAGTTTTCTTTAAATAATCATCTAAAGAAATAGAAAGCTCTATAGTTTTTGATGCAGAATGTTTTAGAGTTTTAAGTAAATCCATTAAATTTTCTATATTATTTTTAGATATATCTTGTCCATTGTTATATTCTTCAACAAGTTCATTTATGAAGTATATAATTGCAAATATTTCAAGTCTAGAAACATTGATATATAAAACAGATGAGCGAACAATGTCCAGAAGTCCTTTCATGTCATTTCTTAATCCGTTTACTAGTTTCCCTATTCTTTCTGAATCTTTTTTTATTTCAGAAGAAACTACAAAAAAAGAAGCTCCTGTTGAACCTAATTTATAACTTTCTACAGACGAGTTTAATGCAATAAGAGATAATTCATCTGTTATTTCATATATATACTTAAATTTATTTTCCAGTTCTTTTTCTAAATTAACAAAGGAGTTCACTTTCTGGAAAGTGGTTTTATATATGGCTTCTATTTTTTTTGCATCTCTATAAATTCCATATATTCTATGAATATCTCCGGAAAATTTTTCTTTTGGTATTTTTCTATTTAGATACTCATCTTTATCTTTTAATTCTTCTATAAGAGCATCAATCATAAATGTCTCATAATTTGGATACCCCATAGCTTTTAGTGATTCTATAAGTTCCTCGTAAGACTTTTCCATTGAACCATTATTTTGTTCTTCTATTTCCTTTAGTTTTTTATATAGGTTTTTAACTATAGTAAGTAAATGAGATGTTGGTTTTATTCTAATTGATAGGTATTTTTCCTTATTCCCATTATCATCATAAACTGGAACAACAGTAGCAAAAACCCAGTAATAGGAACCGTCTTTTGCTATATTTTTTACATATCCTGCAAATGGTTTATCATTTTGAATAAAATCCCAAAGCATTTTGAAAACTATTCTAGGCATATCTGGATGTCTAATTATATTATGGGGTTTACCAATAAGTTCCTCTGGAGAGTATTTTGTTACTTTATAAAATACTTCATTACCATCTAGAATAATTCCTTTCAAATTTGTTTTTGAAAAAAACAATTCACTTACTTTAAAAGTTGATTCAACGTTTTTAGGAATAACTTTGTTTCTTGCCATTTTTATATCCTCCATCAAGAAAACTACACTAAAATAATAGTTCTTTAGGTAGTTTTGCTTTTAGTGTTTAAAATTATAAACGCCTCTCTTATCTTTTTATTTTCGGGTGGATTTACCTTTTTATTAGTTTAAGTCTAACTTTGAAGTTTCTTTTAATATAATTCCTGCTATAAAGGCAGTTAAGGATGCAAATATCAAATAAAGTGCTGGTGAGGCTAAATTTCCTGTAGTTTGTATTAATTTTGTTGCTATTAACGGAGATGTTCCACCAAATATCGCAAACGGTAGGTTGTATCCTATAGAATATCCAGAGTTTCTCACTTTTGTTGGAAAAATCTCAACTAATGTAGTTGGTAAAACTGCCATAAATCCAGCAGTAATTATTGCAAATATAACCTGCCCTATCAATGCATTTTCAAAACTTCCTGATGAGATAAATTTAAATAGTGGATAAGCTAATATTGTTGTCAAAAATGTAGATAATAAAATGATAGGTTTTCTCCCTACCTTATCGGAAAGCCATCCCATTACTGGTATAAGCAGTGCAAGAATTACCATACTAGTTGTATTTATAGTTAAGGCTACAGATTTAGGAAATTTGACAAATACTGATAAGTGGCTAGCTATGTAAACAAATATTGTATAAAATCCTACTGCCTGAAAAGTACTCAAAGCAAAAGCTTGAGATAATTTCTTTGGATACTTTTCTAAAAGTTCTTTTAAAGGAGATGAACTTTTTAATTCTTCATACTCAAGTTCTAAGAATTTAGGAGTTTCATCAATATTCTTTCTGACATAATAACCTACTAATCCAAGAATTATCCCAGAAAAAAATAAAACTCTCCAGCCCCAGCTATATAAATCATCTTCAGATAAAACCTTTGTTATAAAAGCCCCTGAAGCAGAACCTAAAAGTATTCCAACAACAGCCCCAAGTATTCCGACACTTCCATATAATCCTCTTTTATCTTTTGGAGCATGTTCTACTAGAAAAGATACAGATGTAGTATATTCTCCGCCAACAGATAGTCCTTGAATAAGTTTTAGTAAAACAAGCAATGTAGGAGCTAGAATTCCAACTGTTTCATAAGTAGGAAGAAGTCCTATAGCAGTTGTAGATATAGCCATTAAAACAATAGATATTGTTAAAGCTCTTTTTCTACCAAATTTATCTCCAATCCAGCCAAATACAATAGCCCCAATAGGTCTCATAACAAAACCAACTGCAAAAACAGCAAATGATTTTAATAACTCAATAGTTTCATCTCCAGAAGGAAAAAATAACCTTCCAATAATAGAAGCAAGAAAACCGTAAACAACAAAGTCATACCACTCTAAGATATTTCCTACCATTCCAGCAAAGAGAGTTTTTTTGTGGGTTTGCATTTTTACCCTCTATTTAAAATCTTCTTCTGAAAGTCCTAAATTCCTAAGAATCAAATCAGGGACAAGCTCATCATCTTCAAAATTTTCTAAGACTTCTGTGTATATTTTTACTATGATTTGGTCAGGATAATTTTCTAAATATTTTTTAAGCATCTTTACTGTTATGGATTTGTTTTCTTTAGATAGTTCTGACATGTTTATTACCTTTTAACATTTCTAAGACCTTTTATCATTTGGTCTTTCATTACTTTGTATCTAATATCTCTTTTTGCTAGTTTTTCAAATTCTTCCTTTATATATTTTTCTGCTTCATCTGTAGCCATTTTGTATCCTAAAACATAAGCAGTTAAAGCTAAAATAGCAAAACCAGTCATTTCAACAATTTTTGATAATATTTGATTTGGAATAAACAATGCTCCTATTGCAAGAATTATTCCGACAGCAAGTAAAATTTTCCAGTATTTTAAAATTGTAGTAGCAAGCATTTTGTCTCCTAAGATTTTTA
>QNYP01000005.1 GCA_003978675.1 Hydrogenothermus sp. | reverse complement strand
TTCTAGTGAAAGCATATTTATTTTGAACTCATCTTTATCTACTATTCTTATTGATTTTACTTGAGGTAAGAAAGATGATTAAGTCTTTAGATATATTTAAGCTACTAAAAACTCCTCAAGAAAAATCAATAAGAATAGTAGATAAAGATGAGTTCAAAATAAATATGCTTTCACTAGAAAGTATGCATTCGTTTGATTTTATAAAAACAGAAGATAAAGACCAGCCTATAAAATCATATTTAAAAATTGTAGAAGATAGTATAGAAAAATACAGAGCAAAGCAAAATGATGTTTTTGAGGGATACTTATATCAAGACTGTGTAAATCAAATTGCAAATACGTTAGCACCACATTTTACAGTAAGTAAAAATATAGGTATAAGTATAACTACAAACAAGATAAACTTTATACCTAAAAATATTTTGGAAACCATAAGTTTAGCTTTATCTTTAGGTTATATAGACCTATCATATCAAGATGTAAATAAAGAAAAACTAATTGAGATTTATGAAGAAATTAAAGACCAACCAGTAGAAATTTATTTTTATAACTATTGGGATATAAACGAATATAACATATTTGTAAATAGAGAAGATTGGGAGCTTGAATATTTTGATGTTAAATATAGAGAAACTAGATTGGAAAATTTATGGGAAGATTTAGACAGACTATATACATACTTTGCAACAGCAGGAACATCACATAGAAAATACAATGCAGTTGTATTTATAGAAAGTCCAATAACAAGAAGAATAAAAGAAATATGGCAAGATTTTAAAGAAAACTTCAAACATAATCCTATAATTAGCGATTATTTAGATGTTTATATAGATATAGATTTTAAAAGTAAAAACATAGCAATTCGTATTACAGATGAGAATATAAGAAAATTCTTCCTCCATGATGTAAAAGAAAGAAGAGTAAAAGACTGGGAAGATCTTAGATTTAGTTTTTACAAAGCTCAAGATTTTGTTTTTGATTATTTAATAAACCACCCATTTAATCAAAGATTTAAAATAGTAGAAAAAATAAATCAACTAATATCAGAAAAAGCTCTATTCTATAAAATAGAAAGTAATGAACTTGGAATGGCTTTTGAAAGTCCTAGGGAAGATTTTAAGCTGATAAACAGTCTAAAAAATATAGAGTTTTTTGATGAAATGAAAATATATCAGTATGGAGAATTAAACTTATTTTTTGTTATGGCAATCAGTGAAAAAAGAGGACTAAACTTTGGAGCGTTCTTTATAGATTTAGCAGAAGAAGACATAAATGCAGTTAAGTTCCTAAATGAAAAATATCTTTATTTAATAAATAATATAGTAGACATAAATGATAACTTTTTAAACTATGAAATAAATCAAATGGTTCCTGCAATAAAACCCGGGAGACTTGCCCTTGAATTAATTCAAAAAAGTAGCAGAGTGAGGAAAATATGAAAAAAACTGGCATTGTTTTAATGAATATGGGAGGTCCAGATAGCTTAGATGCAATTCAACCTTTTCTATACAACCTTTTTTCAGACCACGATATTATACAAATCCCAAGATTAATCCAGAAACCAGTTGCTTACTTAATTTCTAAAATAAGAGCTAAAAAAACAAAAGAATACTATAAATATATGGGAGGAAAATCCCCACAAAAAGAGCAAACTCTAGTCCAAGCAAAAGCTTTGCAGGAAGTTTTGGGAGATAAATACAAAGTAGTAGTTGCAATGAGATACTGGCACCCTTTTACAGAAGAGGCTATACAAGAACTATTTAAAGAAGATATTGAAAAAATTATTTTACTTCCCCTTTATCCCCAGTATAGCAAAACTACTACTGGTTCGTCTTTTAACGAGTTTTTTAGGCAATACAAAAAGCTAAATAAAAACATTCCAGTTATAAAAATAAGTGATTTTCACGACTATCCTACATACATAAAAGCTATGGTAGAAAATATAAAAGCTAACTTACCTGAAAATTACAAAGATTATTTCTTTTTATTTTCTGCTCATTCCTTGCCAGAAAAAGTTATTGCAGAAGGAGACCCTTACAAATACCAAACAGAAAAAACAATCCAGCTGATAATGAAACATTTTCCAAATCAAAACTATAAACTTGCTTATCAAAGTAAAATTGGACCTGTAAAATGGTTAGAACCTATGACTGATGAAGTAATTAAAGAACTAGCTCAAAAAGAAGTAAAGAAATTAGTAGTTATTCCTGTATCATTCGTTTCAGAGCATTCAGAAACTCTATATGAACTTGATTACCAGTATGGAAAATTAGCAAAAGAACTGGGCATAAAAGATTACATAAGAATTCCTACTTTGAAAGACAATCCTATTTTTATTCAGGCTTTAAAGGAATTAGTAGAAAATAATGTAGAAAAGGGGCAAACGACAGCCCCTTGATGTATTAAGCAGTTTCTTCTTCAGGAATTACATTAATTTTAACTTTAGCAGATACTTCAGGATGTAATCTAATAGTGATATTAAATGTTCCCATTGCTCTAATTGGATTTCTAAGCATTATTTTTTTCTTTTCTATTTCAACTCCAGCTTTTTCTTTAATAGCATCTGCAATATCTGTAGAAGAAACAGAACCATACATTTTTCCTGTAGGTCCAACTGGTCTCTTTATATCAAGTTCCAATCCATCAATTTTTTGAGCAATTTCTTGAGCTTTTTCTTTTTCTCTTTCAAGTTTTCTCTGCTTTTGTCTTAAAATTTCCTGAACATGTTTTACATAATTTTCAGTAGCAGGATAAGCTAAACCTTTTGGAATTAAATAGTTTCTAGCAAATCCAGGTTTTACATCTATAATATCTCCTAAAGTTCCCCAACCTTCTACATCTTTAACAAGTATAACCTTCATCTACTTTCAACCTCCTTACATAATTACATATGGTAGAAGTGCTAACTGTCTAGCTTTCTTGATTTCTCTAGCAAGTTTTCTTTGGTGTTTTCCGCAAGTTCCAGATATTCTTCTTGGAACAATTTTTCCTCTTTCAGAAATAAATTGCTTTAACATTTCCAAATCTTTGTAATTAGGTTCTTTTCTTTCTGCACAGAATTTACAATATTTTTTTCTTTTTTGGAAAAATGGTTTTTGTTGTGGTTGCTGTTGTGCTTGTTGATTATTATCTGCCAATTTTATTACCTCCTTAAGTTTCTTAAATGATTAAAAAGGAACATCTTCATCAGTGTCTAAAACATCATCTATTTCTTCTGGTAAATCTAAAGGAGATTCCTCATTCGCATTTGAAGCAGTTGTAGATTGCAAGTCTCTAGGAATACCACCTATTAAATTAACCTTATCAGCAACAACTTTTATTTTACTTCTCTTTTCTCCTGATGAAGTTTCCCATCTGTCCTGTCTAAGTTGACCTTCAATAAGTATTTGAGTTCCTTTATTTAACTGTCTTCCAAGTCTTTCTGCTAAATTTCCAAATGTTTCGATATCAAAATAATATGTTTCTTCTCTCCAATCCTCACCAACTTTAAACCTTCTATTTACAGCAATAGAAAATGTGGTAACTTGTGTCCCACTAGGCAAAAACCTTATTTCTGGGTCTCTTGTAAGTCTTCCAATTAGAAAAACTTTATTTAACATAAGTTAAATTCCCCCTTTAAACCTCAACAGCCTCTGCTACTTCCTCACTTTCTTTTTTTTGAGGCTTAACTTTAAAGTTTAAGAATCTGATAATATCTTCATTCAATCTTAAATTTCTTTCTAAAATAACAGGAAGTTCTGCATTTTCCGTTTTGTAATTTACCAGATAGTAGTAAGCAGAGTTAAATTTTTGAATAGGATAAGCTAACTCTCTTCTTCCCCATTCTTCGAAATTATAAATTTCCCCATTGTTGCCTGTAATCCAGCCTTTTACTGTTTCAACAAGGGTTTTCCTTTCTTCTTCTGTTAATGTTGGTTTTAAAACAAAAACAAGCTCATAATGACGCATGCACTTACCTCCTTTTGGATGATTTTTTATTAAATCAGCCTTCTGCTAATAGCAGAAAGCAAGGATTATACTATTTTCTTATTACAAAAGTTCATCGCTTTGTCAACACCATATTTTAACACATTAAGTATACAACTTGCACTTTCAGATATGACTTTTTCAGCAAGAAGTTTTTCATCTTTAGAAAATTCTGATAAAACATAATCAGGAATATCTTCTTTCCTTTTAGGTCTTCCTATTCCAATTTTTAACCTAGGAAAATTTTCTGTTTTTATATTTTCAATAATAGATTTCATTCCTCTTTGACCACCACTTGAGCCTGACTTCCTAAGTCTTATTGTTCCAAGGGGAAGGTCTAAATCATCAACGACTACTAAGATTTCTTCAGGTTTTAAATTGTATTCTTCAAGAAGATTTTTAACAGCTATTCCGCTGTTATTCATATAAGTTTGAGGTTTTACTATGATAAGGTCATGGTCAGGACATTCTATTAAGTGAGAAAAACAACATTCTTTTTTCTTTTTAGGGCATTTTAATAAAGAAGCCACAATATCGGCAACCATAAAACCGACATTGTGGCGTGTTTTCTCATACTGTTTTCCGGGATTTCCAAGTCCTATTAAAGCTTTTATCATTTATATTTAATTTAAGTATTTTCTTCTGTTTCTCCCTCTTCTTCAGTTGCCTCTGCTTCCACTTCTGGTTCAATAACAACAGCAACAACTTCTTCAGGAGGAGTCATGATTCTAACATCTTCAGGAGGAGTAATATCAGAAACGTGGAGAACATCTCCTACATCTAATTTAGATACATCAACTTCAATTTTTTCAGGTATTTTTCTAGGAACAGTTCTAACAGTAATTGTATGAAGATGTTGTTCAAGCAATCCACCTTTTTCAAGACCAACAGGTTTTCCAACAAGCTCTACTGGAACTTCAACATCAAGCTCAACACCAAAAGTAACTTCATATAAATCTACATGAATAGGAGTATCTCCTAAATAGTTATATTGGATATCTTTCAAGATACAAACTCTTGGTTCTTCCTCACCTTCTATATGAAGATTTATAAGGAAGTTTCCGTGTGGTCTATCTGCTAAATCTTTCCAGTAAATATAAGCATGAGCATTTTCATGACCTTTTCCATAAATTTCAACAGGTATATAACCTTTTTTTCTATACTGTTTTACTTCACTCTTTCTTCCAGGAACCCTTTTAAGAGCTTTCCATTCTATGGTTTTTATCATTTCGCGTTTAGCCTCCTCACATTTTCTTTATACAAATAAAGAGCTTACAGAACTTTCTAAGTTTATTCTTCTTATGGCCTCAGCAACAAGGGGAGCTATAGATAAAACTGTCAACTTATCAAATTCTTTTCCTTTCACAGGAATTGTATTAGTAACAATAACTTCCTCTATTTGAGAATTTTTAAGCCTTTCTATAGCAGGTCCAGAGAAAACTGGATGGGTGCAAACAGCTATAACAGATTTTGCCCCTTTATCTTTAAGCATATCTGCTGCAGAAGTAATTGTTCCAGCAGTATCAATCATATCATCTATTATAATCACATTTTTTCTTTCTACATCTCCAATAACATCTAGAGTTTCAACAACATTTGGCTGGGGTCTTCTTTTATATATTATTGCAAGTCCAGCACTAAGTTTATTGGCAAGAAGTCTTGCCCTTTCAACTCCTCCCGCATCAGGAGAAGCAACAACTAAATCTTCAATTTTTTTATTTTTTAAATAATCAAGAATAACTGGCAGAGCATACAAATTATCAACTGGGCAGTCAAAAAATCCTTGAATTTGAGCAGAATGAAGGTCTACAGTTAAAACTCTATCTGCACCTGCTTTTTGTATTACATCTGCCATTAATTTTGCAGATATAGGAACTCTAGGTCTATCTTTCCTATCCTGTCTTGCATAAGCAAAATAAGGAATAACAGCAGTAATTCTATGGGTAGAACTTCTTTTTAAAGCATCTAAGATAAGTAGAAGTTCCATTATATGGTCGTTTATTGGAGGGGTTAAAGGTTGAATAACAAAAACGTCAGCACCTCTAACATTCTCTTTAATTTGAACTCTAATCTCCCCATCACTAAATCTAGATACAAGAGTATCTACTAATGGAGTATGAAGATACTCTGATACTTCTTTAGCAAACTCTATATTAGCATTGCCAGTTATAAGTTTAAGCTCTTTTCCCAAATTATTTCCTCCGATTTTTAGAAGAAGGAGTTTAAATGGCTGGGGAGGCAGGACCCGAACCTGCGACACCCGGTTCCAAAGACCGGTGTTCTGCCAGCTGAACTACTCCCCAACATTTATAGAAATCTGACTTTGTGTAGTTGCCAGTTCTTAACTTTGCAAATATCTTCCAATTTTTTATCTGCTGTGCCTAAGGCACAAACCGAGCTTCCACTTCCTGTAATAAAGGGTTCATACCCTAAAAATTTCAACGTATTTTCAACTTCCTTTATTACAGGAAATTCCTCTTTAACTATATTACCTAACGTATTCCCACTGGCACTAATAAGGGACTTAACATCCCTTAACAGGCTATTTATTATATTTAAATTATCAGGATTTGTCAACATATCAAAGCTAACTTTTTTATATATACCAGCAGTTTCCACTTGAACATTTGGATAAATAATTATAAGCTCTTCAGTATACCTTTCGTTAGTTTCTTCAATAATTTCCCCTTTCCCTGATATTTTTATTAAACCATCTTTAAAAAATAGAGGAACATCAGCTCCTACATAGGATGCAAGTTTTAAAAGGTCTTTTTCAGAAACTGGATTATCAAAATACTCATTAACATACTTTAAAACTACTGCAGCGTTAGAACTTCCACCACCAAGTCCACCACCAACAGGAATTTTTTTCTGTATAAATATATCAAAATCTGCTTTTAACCCTGTAAAATCCTCAAATGCCCTAACTGCTTTATAAACTATATTTCCTTCATTTTCAGGAATAAAAGGATTTGAAGTTCTAACCCTTAGTTTTATGTAAGGTTTTATTGTAATTGTGTCGTAAAGGGAAACTTTATGAACATAAGAAACTATATCATGATATCCATCAGGTCTTTTGCCTATTACCCATAAACCTAAATTTACTTTTGCATATGATTTTAATGTATTCATAAATTTTTAAACCCCTTTAATCTCATTTGGAATATAATATATAAAATCTTCCTTTCGAGG
>QNYP01000006.1 GCA_003978675.1 Hydrogenothermus sp. | reverse complement strand
CTAAATATTTCTGCAATAATCTCCTATTTGATTGATGAGACTTTGTAAGCAGTCCTTGGCTTTCTAAAAATCTTTGCAAATCTTTTGTTTTTACAAAATTATTTTTCTCAAGCAGGTATTTTATTATTTCAATATAAGGTTTAAGCATTGTATTTTTTCCTTATATATGCAGGAACATTTAAATAGTCATATATAGAAAATTCGTCTTCTAGAAGCAGGTTTTTAGTATTTCTTGCTTGTTTAGATGGTTCAATTTGTTTTTTATTCTCTCTAAATCCAGTGGCTATCAATGTCAACTTAATTTCATCTTCTAAATTTTCATCTACTTTAGCTCCAAATATAACTTGAGTATCTTCTTTATATTCTAAATTTTCTTTAATTTGTTCTACTAGAGAATTTATATCACTATAAGAAATATCTTTAGAAGCTACTATATTAAGCATTAATTTACTTGCTTTGGATATATCATAGCTATTGTCATCTTCTAACAAGCCCAAAGAAAAAGATGTATTTATGGTATTTTTTATTTTATTTAACCCTCTACCTGCCCCAATACTAATTATAGCTTTTCCTGAATTTTCCATAATTGTTTTTAAATCTGCAAAATCTAAATTTATAAAAGAGGCAGTGGTTAAAAGATCAACTGTTTCCTTAACAACTTTATAAACGAATTCATCAACTAGGTTAAAAGCCTGCAGAAAGGTTAGATTATTTTTAGCTAATTTAGAAAGTTTATTGTTGTCTATAACAATATAGCTATCAGTATTATTTTCTAGCTCTTTTAAACCTTGTTTAGCAGTTTTTCCTCTTACAACACCTTCAAAATCAAAAGGTTTTGTTATAACTGATATAGTTAATATCCCAAGTTCTTTAGACAATTTTGCAATTTCTGGCAAAATTCCTGTTCCGGTTCCTCCTCCAAATCCTGCTATAAGAAAAACTAAATCAGCTCCTTCTAAAATATTTTTTATATTTTCAAGACTTTCTTGAAATGCTTTTTTCCCTGTTTCAGGTTTAGCACCTGCACCAATACCAGATTTACCTATTTGAATTTTATTTTTCAAATTAAATTTTGATAAAGCTTTTGCATTTGTGTCTAAAAAAAATATTTCTATATCTTTTAAGGTATTAACCATTTTGAAAACTATGTTAGAACCACAACCTCCTATACCAATTATTTTTATTTTTGGGATGAAATCTTTCATAAAATTCATACCCCAAATTGTTCTATTGGTTAGTAAAATAACACATTTATTAGAATAATTTGTTCTATTAAAATAAGATTAAAATCATTTTTATAGACTAAATTTTGGAAGATTAAATAGATAAAAATTTTTAATACCTTAAAACAACACTACCCCAGGTAAGACCCCCACCAAAGGCAGTAAGTAAAATATTGTCTCCTTTGTTTATTTTTCCCTCTTTTATTGCATCATATAAAGCAATAGGAATTGATGCAGCACTTGTGTTTCCGTATTTGTGAATATTACTAAATACTTTTTCTTCAGGAATATTTAACCTTTCAGCTAGAGCGTTAATAATTCTTATATTTGCTTGGTGAGGAATTATAAGTTTTATATCATCTAAAGTAAGATTTGCTTTTTCTAATGCTTTTTTTGAAGCTGTTTCCATTGATTTTATAGCAAGTTTAAATGTTTCTCTGCCTCTCATTCTAAGTTTCTCACCAACAGGGCAATTTAATGAACCCCAATGGGAACCATCAGATTTCATTTCTGCAGAAAGTATATCGCTATCACTATCGGTTAATGACAAAACGACCGCACCAGCTCCATCTCCAAATATTACAGCAGTTGACCTGTCAGACCAGTCCAAAATTTGAGAGAAAACTTCAGCTCCTACAACTAAAACATTCTTAAACTGTCCAGATTTTAAAAACGAACTTCCAATTGTAAGACCATATATAAACCCGCTACATGCAGCAGATAAATCAAAAGCCATAGGTTTGTTTAAACCTAATTTATCAGCCAAAAAACAGGCAGTAGAAGGAAATATCATATCAGGGGTAGATGTTGCAACAATTACTGCTTCTATATCTTTTTTGTTTAACCTTGAGTTTTCTAGAGCCTCTTCACAGGCTTTCAATGCTAAATCTGATGCTTTTTCCCATTCTTCTGCAATATGTCTTTCTTTTATACCTGTCCTTGTTGTTATCCATTCATCAGAAGTATCTAAAATTTTTTCTAAATCAAAATTTGTTAAAACTCTAGGAGGAATGTATTTACCAACTCCAAGGATTTCTACACCCATTATTCTCTTAATCCTTCAGGTAATAGTGTATTTATGTTTTCTATGAGTTTTTCATTAAAGTTTGTTTGAACAAAATCTGAAGCTACCCTTAAAGCATTTTTTATAGCTTTTTCATCTGCCCTTCCATGAGTTATTATACAGGTTCCTTTAGTTCCAAGAAGTGGAGCTCCTCCGTATTCTGCAAAATCTGCCTTTTTCTTAAATCTTTTTAAAGCAGGAAGCATTAAAGTAGCTCCAATTTTAGATAGAAAACTTTTTTTCACCTCTTGTTTTATCATTTCCAAAATAATCATTCCAAGACTTTCACTTGTTTTTAGAACTACATTACCAACAAACCCATCACAAACGATTACGTCAAAATCTCCAGTAAATATATCTCTACCTTCTGCATTTCCCACAAAATTTAGTCCAGACATTTTCAAAAGAGGGTAAGTATCTTTTACAAGGTCATTTCCTTTTCCCTCTTCTTCTCCAATACTTAAAATTCCTATTTTCGGATTATCTGAACTTTTTAAGATTTCTTTTACATAAGTATGTCCCATAACAGCAAAATAAAGCAAATGCCTTGGTCTGCAATCTACATTAGCCCCAACATCTATTAAAACTGTTGGTTTACCTTTTTTTGTTGGAAATGCAACAGCTATTCCAGGCCTTTCTATACCTTCAGCGGAACCAACTATAAATTTAGAAACAGCCATTGCTGCTCCAGTATTACCAGCAGAAACAAAGGCAGATGCTTTACCTTCTCTAACAAGCTTCCCTGCTATATACATAGAAGATTTTCTTTTTTTTCTTATAGCAATAGAAGGTGGCTCGTCCATTTCTATAGTTTCTTCTGCGTGAACTATTTCTATGGGAAGGTTTTGACCGTCATATTTTTCAAGAAGAGGTTTTAAGATTTCCTCTTTTCCTACTAAATAAACACCAACATTAGTTTCTTTAGCAAATAAAATTGCCCCTTTTACATTTGTATCAGGGGCATAATCGCCCCCCATGGCATCTAAAGCTATATACAAGTTTAGATAACCTCTACTACCTCTTTATCTTTGTAGTATCCACAGTGAGGACAAACCCTATGAGGCTTTTTAGGTTGTCCACATTCTGGGCAAAGCGAAAGTCCTGGAATTTGTAATTTTCTATACCACTGTGCTTTTCTCATAGCAGTTTTTGCTTTAGATTTCTTTCTCTTTGGTGCAGCCATCTATTTACTTCCTCCTTTTTTCAGAAATGGGAAATCAAAGTAAATATTATATCAAGAATTAAAAATTTATTCACTTGAAGTATTTATCAAACCTGTATCTAAATTCTCTAAATGTTATTCCTAAAAATTCTGCTGCTTTAGATTTAATCTTATCATTTTTTTCATATGCATATTTTATAATTGCTTTTTCTATATTATCTATAAGGATTTTTAAGTTCACTCCATCTTCAGGAAAAGTTTTCACATGAAATTCTTGGTTAATATTATCTATAAATATGGAATTTATACTAAAGTGTTCATCTAATTCTGTTAATTTTAATATATCGTCTTCAGCAAGAATTACTGCTTTTTCTAGGATATTTCTAAGTTCTCTGATGTTTCCCTTTAATTCTAGAGATTTTAAATACATTATAAAATCTGGGTCTATTTTCCTTATAGGTTTATTATATTTTTTTGTTAAATCCTTTAATAAACTCTTCACTAGATAAGGTATATCTTCTTTTCTTTCTCTAAGTGGAGGTATATATATAGTGATTGTTGAAAGTCTATAATATAAATCTTCCCTAAAATTTCCTTTTTCCATTTCTTTTTTCAAGTCTCTGTTTGTTGCAGATATTATTCTTACATCAACTTCTATTTCTTTAGTAGAACCCAATGGTCTTATTTTTCTTTCTTCTAAAAATCTAAGTAGTTTAGCTTGTAAAGATAAAGGTAATTCTCCTATCTCATCTAGAAATAAAGTTCCTCCATTAGCTTCCTCTATCAATCCTTTTTTATCTCTATCTGCTCCTGTAAAAGCTCCTTTTTTATATCCGAATAATTCACTTTCTAGTAAATCATCTGGAATAGCAGCACAATTTACAGCAACAAAAGGTTTATCTTTTCTGTGGCTTAGTTTATGTATAGTTTTTGCAAAAATTTCTTTTCCTGTTCCACTTTCTCCTATTATTAAAACATTTATATCGTAAGGAGCAACTTTTTTTATTGTTTCTTTTGCCTTTTGTATAGCTTTAGAAATTCCAGTTATTAGTTCCTCTTCATCTTGAATTTCTTCTTTTAGATTTTTTTCTATTTCTAATTTTGTTTTTATAGTGTTTATAATTCTTTTTATATCAGCTATTTCAAATGGCTTTGATATATAGTCTACTGCTCCCTTTTTTATAGCTTCTACTGCAGTTTTACTGTCTGCAAAAGCAGTAATCATGATGATTTGTATGTCCTGGTTTAATTTTTTTAAATGAGGTATTAGGTCTAAACCTGAACCATCTGGTAGTCGTATATCCACAAAGGCAATATCGTAATTTTCTTTCTTTTCTAGTGTTTCTTTAAAAGAAAAAACTTTGTCAACTTCAAAACCTTTATCTTCTAAAAGGATTTCAAGAATTTCTGCTATGTTTTTTTCATCGTCAACTATTAGTGCCTTCATCTTTATCCTCTAAGGATATTATTATTGTAAACTTAGCTCCTCCCAGTATTTCACTTTTACTTACCACAATATCTCCTTTGTAATTTAGTGCAATATTTCTTGCAATAGCTAAACCTAATCCTGTTCCTTCTGGATTTTTTGAGAAAAAAGGTTCAAAAATTTCTTCCTTTATACTTTCATCTACTCCTATTCCATCATCTTCAACGTTTATGTATATATAATTTCCAAGCTTTTCAACACTTACAATAACTTGAGATTTAGCCCACTCTACAGCGTTTTTGATAATATTTCTCATCATAGAGTTGAAGGCTAGTTTATCCATTTTTATAAATATTTCTTTATCTTTTGTGAAAATTTTAATGTCAATTTCGTTTTTTGTTAGACAAGTTTTTATTATTTTACTTATTTCTTCATATATATTTATATTTTCAATTTTTCCAGAAAATAATTTCGATAAGTTTAAGAAATCTTTTATTAATGTATCTATTCTTTTGCTTTCTTCATATATTATGTCTACAAGTTTTTGATTAATGTGTCCTTCTTTTAAGAGTTGAGCAGATGCACTTATTGATGCTAGTGGATTTTTTATTTCATGGGCTATGTTTGCGCTAATATGATATAGTTTTTTATAAATTTCTTGTTCTTGTTTTAGTTTTTCTACCTGTTTTTGAAAAATTTCTTGTTTTTTTAATCTTTCGTTTAGTTTAATTCCAGCAAAAGAGATTATAAATAGTGAAAATCCATTTAAGAAAGAGATTAAAAACAAGTGGGAAAAATCTATATTTTCAATAAATATTTTAAAGTAAGAAATTATTAGAAAAGCTAATAAAGATAAAATAAAGCTTTTTTTACTTCCGGTAAGAACTGCATAAAAAAATATAGGGTATAAATACAATATTGATAAATAAGGAACCAGTTTGAAATAAAACATTATAAATGCAGTTAAAAATACAATATCAAGAAAAAATTCCAAAAATAAAATTTGATTAAAAAATATAAGAACAAAAGAAGTTATTAAATAAATGAATAAAATTATTTCTGGAATTTCATAACTATTTTCTTCGAAAATTTTCCCATATATTACAAATGTAAAAAAGAAAGAAAAAGAGAAAAAGAAACGAATTAATTTATATCCAGAAAGAAGCCTCTCTAGATACACATTTGTTTACTCTTTATCTTCATTTATAGAAGGTCTAATAATTACTGCTCTACCTTTTGCGATTTCGTCTATTGCTATAACAGTTTTTTTTAGTGGAACTCCTTCTTCTGTTACATAGCTTTCAGCACCTGTTTCATATAATCTTTTAGCAAGTTTTGAAGCAGCATGTACAAGTTCATATCTATTTCTTACTTTTTTTAAGGCTTCTTCTATAAGTGGTCTTCTTCCCAATTTAAACCTCCGTTTTAGGTTAAATAAATATTATATATTAACTGGGTATATAAAGTAAAAATCTTCCACAATGAGGACAATTTGTTAGATTTTTCCCTTTAACTATTTCATTATATAATCTTGGTGGAATAACCATAAAACAACCAGAACAAGTATCACTATTTATTACTGCTATTACAGGTAAACCCTTTTTTGTCTTAACCATTTCATATCTTTTTAGGAATGAATTATCTATAGAATTTGCAAGTTCTTGCCTTTGTTTTTCCAAATTTTTAAGATTTTCTTCCAAAGTTTTTAATTCATTTTCTTTTTCATTAATTTCTTTTTCTAGAATTGCTACCTTGTTTTTATATTCTTCATCTGCTGTTTTTTCTTCTTGTTTTAGAACTTCTATTTTTTCCATTAAGTTTAAAATTTCATCTTCTATTTCCATTATTTTTTCTTCTGCTTTTGCTTTTTCTCTAAGAAGAGCTTTGTAATCATCATTTGTTTTTACTTTTAGAAGTTTTTCTTCAATTTTTTTGATTTTATCTTCCAAATCTTGAATCTCTAGTTCCTTTTCCCTTTTTTCTGCTTCTAAATGGTTTATTTGAGTTTTTATTTTATCTAATGAGAATAAAAGTTCTTCTTTTTTTTGTTTTAAGTGTTCTATTTTTGAAGGGAGTTCTTTTAACTGTTTCCTTATGTTTTCTATCTGAAAATCCAGTTCTTGAAGTTGAAGAAGTAAATTTAAAATAGTATCCATATTTGCCTCTAAATGTAAATGGTGGGCCCGGGAGGACTCGAACCTCCGACCGGACGGTTATGAGCCGTCTGCTCTAACCAACTGAGCTACGGGCCCCAAAAACTGCTAAATATGGATACTATTTTAAATTTACTTCTTCAACTTCAAGAACTGGAT
>QNYP01000003.1 GCA_003978675.1 Hydrogenothermus sp. | reverse complement strand
TGACTACTTGGCATTTTAAATATGTTAGTAGCCGATTTCTCTCAGATTATCAATACGACAAAAGCTCATAAAGGATATGGACAACATTCTATAGCTCCAGCACTTGCTATTGAGTTTGCAGGTCAAAATATAAAAAGGAACAGAAAAAGATGGAGAACTACTGAAACGGAGGCAGAAATAACAATCAGATACAAAATAGATGATATTATCTACACATTTGAGCTTAACGCTCAGATTTCAGAAAACCAGATAGACCTTTTAGACCAAATTGTTTCTTTTGTTTTGAATAATCCATATAAAACAGATTCAAATGGAGAACAACTTGAGCTGTCTATAACCCCATTTGAATTCCAGGAAGAAACAGACAAACAAGGAATAAACAAATATAGAACAGTTTTAACAGTAAAAGGTATATCAGTTTTAGACAAAAATTATCCCAAAATACCAGTTAATACGGAGGTTATATTCTCATGAAAGCAAAAGAAATTGCAGAAAAACTTTTAATTAAAAAAGCAAAGATAAAACAGGGAGATAAAGAAAGAGAAATCGTTCTAAAAAACAGAATGCACATTTTTGAAGGAATGAAAGTAGCTTTCAATATCAAGGATGATGATGAAATATCAGAAGGAAAATTCAAAGAAATGATGGATGCATTTCTTGAAAGTAAAAGTCATGAACTTCCCAACTTATCAAAAAAATCTGAAGAAGTAGGTGAAGATATCGCCACAGGAGCATTAGTAACTAAAAGGAAAGGAGGCAATAAATAATGATTAGGGTAGAAGGACAAAAATCAGCATTACCAGATGTTGATGTTCTTTTTTATGACGGGGCTCTTGGAAGAATCCCTGCTACAGGAGATGGCATAGCAATAGCAGTTGGTGTAAAAGACACTTCAGGAACTGCAACAGCAAATCAGGTTTATAGATTGTTTCTTCCGAATGATTATGAAAAGGCAATAGAGCTATTCGGTGGCACTTTTGCAGACAAGCTGCTTGATGCTGTTTCAAATGGGCAGGGAATAGTTTATGCAATCTCTGCAGCTTCAAACACATCTGCTGATATACTCACTGCAATAGAAGCGGCTGTCGATCAATCCCTTGTAAATGGAGATGCACTTTTTGAATACATAGCAGTTTTAACACCAGTAGATAAAACGCTTGCAACATCAATAGAATCTTATCTTTCTTCCCTCGTATCAAGACACATATATGTATGGGCAATTGTAGAAGCAAGAGATAAAAACCCAGATACCACAGTTGAACCGGATTACGATACTTATGTGACAAACCTAATAAATGAATGGTCCGGTTTTAATGCTTTAAGAACTTTTGTTGTTGCTGCTTATGCAACTTTTACAAACATAAAAGGGAATCAGGGACACAGAAATGGTCTTGGTTCTATAATGGGGCTTATTTCAAGAGCCAAAGTCTCTCAGGATATTGGGGAAGTTGGAGCATTTTCTATTAAAAATCTTGTTTCACTTCCAGATGGTCTTACCTATTCTCATATCTATACACTTGACCAGGCAGGATTTATAACTATCAGGACTTATGATGGGTATGCAGGATACTACGTGACAAATCCTGTTGCGATGAATGATCCAACTTCTGATTATCACTTTATGTATGCAAGAAGAGTAGCTGATAAAGCTGCAAAACTTTCCAGAAAAGCAGTAATGAAATATCTAAAAGGTGAAATACTTCCACCAAACAATCAGGATCCTTCAAATCCTGTGAAACCCACAAAGTCTCCAACTGTTCAGGAACTGAAGGCAAAAATAGAGCATGCGTTAAAAGTAGGAATGTATGACCAAAAAGAACTTTATGGATACAGAGTATATATACCTGAAGGTCAAGATATCTGGGCATCCAGAGAACTAAATGTATACACAAAATTAATTCCAACACCACATATGGACTGGATTGAAATACATCAATCCTTTGAAAATCCACTTCTTGAAATAGGAGGTTAATGAGAAATGGCTAATGTATTAATTAATGGAAAAGAATACGACTGGAGTTCTGTTGAGATAGGAATAGACGATGCACCACAAGAATTGAAAGACCACATAATAGCAATTGATTACGAAGATAAAGAAAACATAAAACCAAGATATGGCAGAGGGAACACACCTATCGGATGGACAAAAGGTAAATGGGAAGGCTCAGGGAAAATTACCTTAACAAGAACCGGATTCAACATTTTAATGGAGTGGGTAAGAACCCAGGGTAAACAGAGAGTTTCCCAGATAGCTCCTTTCCCTATAACTATTTCCTATCTTGATGATGAGATGAATGTAACTGTAACTGATAAGCTACCATCAGTAAAAATGGACAATCCAAAAACAAAAGCAGCAGAAGGCGATGAAAAGGTTGATGTAGAAATAACTCTAATTCTTTTACAACCAATTGAGTGGGGTGCTAAAGCATAATGATTGCAAACTGGCTTTGGGAGATTTCTCCCACAAGCTTTAAAACAGGGAGCAAAGAAAAAACAGAAAGAGATGTTTATAAACTTTATCAGGTTTGGGAGCCTAATATTGAAAACTTTAGGCAGCATGCATTCAAGGTAAGAAGGCAGAGATTTCCTCAATTTGCAAATTCAAATGCTTTATATCTGCTTGGCAAAGAAAGAGGTTTTAACAGGTTTCAATCGGAAACAGATGAAGAATTTAAAAATAGGATAATAAATGCAATATCTTGGTACGAAAAAGCTGGAACTGTAAAAGGGATTAAAGAAATTTTATCCCTTTATGGATTTGAAAATATAAAAATAATACCGGTTTTAAAAACAGACCCAAACAGATGGGCAGAGTTCAGGGTAGAAGCAGATATAAGAAATGGGGTATCTGAGGAAAAATTTTCACTCATTTCAGAACTCCTCCCAAAGATTAAGCCTACCCACGAAGTCTTAGAAAAATTGATTATCTACCTCACTTCCGATTTCAAACAAAACAGAGCAGCAGCTATGCTTTCTGGACACGATATCACAATCTATCCATATCAGGTGAGAGAGCTGCAGCTTTTTGCAAAAGACTATATGGCTATTGGTTATCAATCTGTTTATACCACAACAGTTTATCCTCAAACACAATAGGAGGCTATAAATGGCAGTAAATGAGCAGTATTATACGATTTTGACATCATATGGGAAACAAGCACTTGCAAATGCACAGGCAAGCGGGACAGCTGTCAACTTGGTGGAATTTGCTGTTGGAGATGGGAACGGCAGCTATTACGCACCAAATGAAACACAAACAGCTCTTAAAAATGAAGTTTATAGAGCTTCAATAAACAGAATTACAACAGACCCTGATAACCCAAACTGGATTGTAATTGAAGGGATAATTCCCGCAGACCAAGGAGGCTTCACTATCCGTGAGATAGGGATATTCGATGATCAAAACAATTTGGTTGCAATAGGAAACTATCCAGAAACATACAAGCCTGTTCTCAGTCAGGGTTCAGGCAATGATATGTATATCAGATTCATAATGGAAGTTGAGAATGTAGACAGTGTTCAATTGAAAATAGATCCTGCAATTGTTCTTGCTTCTCGTAAATATGTGGATGATGAGATAACAGCTCACGATACAAGCTCAACAGCTCATGCAGATATAAGAACAGAAATAGACAACATAAAAAATGGAAATACAACTGTTGGAAATGCAGATAAACTTGATGGATTTGATGCATCTGCTTTACAAAAAACATATTCAAAAATCACTGTAGAAACAACTTTTCCTACGTCTCCAAATTATGGAGACCTGATATGGCGACAAGATTTGTTGAAACTATATAAATATGAAAATGAATGGGTTGAAATTGATTGGCAATCTATAGTTAGATCTACCCCTGATTACCACTTTGGCAATCTTAGAATAAATGCCGAGAAACTTGAGATAAGTCCAGATGGAATAAATTGGTATGAATGTATTCCTGCTGTAGGAGTTGATACAATAGAGATAGGAACAATAGATAATACAAATTATCAATATCTATATTTTGTAGCACCGGGAACTCAAGTTATTATCAAAAATGCAAATCACATTCCTATTGTATATACTTCACGTACATCACCAATATATCAAGGAATTTTCTACAGTTTACAAGCTGGTTTATTAGGTTCTTTGGGAGGACTATATCCGTCCAACATACAAATTAGCGATGGTTGGTTTATGTATTTGCATGCAAGCTCTACAGGTTCAACTGTAGCATCAAGTTTATCAAATCTAAACTATTTCCCAGTAATCGATACAGACCAAAATGGAGAAATGTGGGGGCAATTCTCTATAAAGATAAGACCTGACTTAGTATGCCATTCAGAATTTTTAGGACAAGGTTCACAAGGAAATGTTCTTATAATGTCTGGAAAAGGAACTGCCTCATCAGTATCTTACTGGCTTGGAACTTGGGTCAATTCAGATGGTACAAATATAGTAGTTGACAATTTATCCTTAGTAAGGAGGTCTTAAAATGGCTTATGCATGGATCGAGAACAATAGAATATTCGTAAGTAAAAATAAACCCCCTATTGAAAATGTAAATATATTAGAGGTTCCAGACAATACTCTATCATTTTATTTAACTATTGATAATAGAATTCTAAAATTTAAAACTCAAAATGAATTGCTAAGTGCAATTAAAATACAAAAGCAGGAAGAACTATTATCTCTCGAAAAGCGAAGAGTTAATGAAATTCTTGATAAATATAAATATTTATCACTTGGTGATTTACAGTTTTACGCAAATCAAAACGATACAGAAGCAAAAGCTCTACTTAATTGGTATTTAGCCTATGATAATCTCATCTGGTCATACATAGACAACGACCTTTCAGCATTTACAAGCGTTGACGAACTGCTTGCAGTAGATATGAAAAACATTGAAGAGCAGACATTCAATCAAGCTGTTCAAACAGCACCACTGCCGTGAGGTGAGGAAAATGGCAAGTAGAAAATTAGAAGATTTACACCCAATAACACAACAAAAAGCAAGGGAGTTTCTGAAATCGGCAGAGGAGCAAGGCATACAAATTTTAATCTACTGCACCTACAGAAGCCCAGAAGAGCAGGAAGTTTTATATATGCAAGGCAGACTTGAGCAATTTGGAATAACACTTGAAGAGCTAAATGAGAAAAGATTAAAAATAGGCTTATGGAAGCTAACAGAAAAAGAAGCAAAAAGAAAAGTTACTAATGCCAGAGCTTGGCAATCTTTTCATCAATACGGATTTGCCTTTGACTGCGTTCCCTTGTCTGCAGGAAAACCAGACTGGAACAACAAAGAAGCCTATCAGACGCTCGGACAGATAGCAAAACAAGTAGGATTAGAATGGGCAGGAGAATGGAAAAGATTTCGTGAAATGCCCCACTTTCAAGACACAGACACTTATACAAAAATCGTTAAAAGAGGCAAGTAAAATGTTTAACCTCTTATCAATTATAGGTACCATTGTGGATAAAGTAGCAAACATTATAGACCAAACAGTAGAAGATAAAGACTTGGCTGCACGAATAAAATCACAAATACAACTAACAATACTTACAAAAGAATATGAAAATATAAAAAAAGAATTAGAAGCTAAACGAGATATTGTCGTTGCAGAAGCCACAGGGCACAGCTGGCTCCAAAGAAACTGGAGACCAATTACAATGTTAGTTTTTGTTTACATCATAGCACATAATTTCATTATTGCTCCTTTATTCAACCTGAAATATCTTCCTATTCCTCCAGACATGTGGGAACTATTAAAGCTTGGAATGGGAGGATATATCATTGGAAGAACAGTGGAGAAATCAGGACCCATAATCGTTGAGAAAATTTCTCAGGTATTCAAAAAAGGAGAATAAGCAATATGTTTTATCTGTATTTTCCCCTACAATACTTTTTAATCGTCTTATTATCCCCTGTCAGATGGATGATAAATCTGATAGTTAGAAATCTATGGACGGATTTTGATTTTGATATGAATAAACTAAACCATAAAGCAAAAGTAAATCTTAAAGAATTTGCAAAACAAACAAGAGAAAGACTTATTAACAACATTGAAGACTTAGTTTTTCATGGGGATTCAGCGAAATTTTTATCACTTTTGCTTGTCTCAACTAACGATGAAAAGGTTTTAAAAGCATTCAAAAGCTACATAAAAGACGGAAAGTTTTTCAGAAAGCCGGGGGTAATCACAAAAAAAGCATTTAGCGGAGATATGTTTGCAGGATATTCTTATGCCCTGCTTGATTTGTTTTATAAAAGAGAACTTGATAAAGACCCTGAATTTAAAAATGAATTAATAAAAGTCCTTGAAAACTCTATTTTTAAAAAGCCTTACTTCCAGATAAAAAGTTACAGTAAAACAGCAGATAGAGGTTATCTAATTAGATGGTTCTTTGCGAATGCAGGTCATTTTTTACCGGTTCTTACGCTCCTTCAGCTTCTTTGGAGACTAACAAGGAAAAGAAAATATCTTCTATTTTACTATGCTATATTTCCAATTGCCGCATTAGATATCATCATAAACCCTACATTTGCAATCAGATTTAAAAACTATAGATATATGCAGTGGTATTATATTCATTCAAACTTTCTCTATTACCAAACTCTTTTCAAAATGACGGGCAATCCTGTTTATTTATATGGAATGAAATTTATGCACAGAAGATTTCCTTTCAATCCGGAATTTGCTGCAGTGATGGGAGATTTTGAAACTGCATATATGCACCTGACTGATTATACATATCAATCAAAAGAACATAATAAAAAAGCTGAGCTCAAATTTAAAAAAAGAATAGTTAAAAATTTAAAAGATGTAATAAGAAGAAGACCTGCCGAGTACGAGGAATTTACAGAGATCCTTCCCCCAAGAACACGCAAGAATGACTATCAATGGGAAAAATCTATGGATTGGAACGAATGGAAAGATACCCCTTTAGCCGGGATAGATTTTTTACATGTTTTATCAAAAATCTCAAAATAGAAATCTTCAAAACTGTCCCATTTTTTCCGGACAAACTGAAAAAGGTCAAAAACATGTTTCTGGGACACCTTTTTGGTTATTGAATATCAAGAGTTTGCGAAGGTGGGGGTGTCCCAAAAAAATCGGAAATTATAATTGAGGCAAATTTTTGCAGAAGGTGGATTTAATGCAGTTTTTATACCTATATACACGTCCTTAAAACAATCTAATATAGATGATGCCCAAAAATATGTATCTTCTATGTTTTCA
>QNYP01000004.1 GCA_003978675.1 Hydrogenothermus sp. | reverse complement strand
ACCTATAGCATTTCCTGCAACAGCTAAAATAAGACCTAATCTAGTTCCCCAATGCTCTCTTTTAATCATTTATATACAAACTCCTACTATCTTGTATATGCAAGTTTTTTGTTTATAAATGATTAAAAGAGAGCATTGGGGAACTAGATTAGGTCTTATTTTAGCTGTTGCAGGAAATGCTATAGGTCTTGGGAATTTTTTAAGATTTCCAGTTCAAGCTGCGGATAACGGTGGCGGAGCTTTTATGATACCTTATATGATTAGTCTTTTGATTCTCGGAATACCACTTCTTTGGATAGAATGGGCTTTAGGGAGATATGGCTCAAAAATAGGACATGGAACTGCCCCTGCAGTTTTTGATAGCTTGTGGAAATCAAAAGTTGCTAAATATATAGGAATTTTAGGAGTTATAATTCCTTTAGTTGTGGTTATTTACTATACATATATTGAAAGCTGGACTCTTCTTTATAGCTTTTTTAGTCTAATTGGTAAACTTCCACATACTCCTCTAGATGGAAATGTTCAGGATTATTTAAAACCTTTTGAAAACTTTCTTGTTAGTGTAATCGGAGCAAATAACAATAGTTCCCTTTTTTACTCGGTACCTTGGTATACATATTTATTTTTTGTTATAACTCTTTTACTTAACCTTTACATACTTTTTAGAGGAATTAGCGCAGGTATAGAAAAAGTTGCTCGCATTGCAATGCCATTAATATTTATAATGGCTATTATTTTAATGATTAGAGTTTTTACTTTAAGTTCTCCGGATGGTAGAAATGTTTTAGATGGACTTGGTTTTTTATGGAATCCTGATTTTTCAGCATTAACAAATCCAAATGTATGGCTAGCAGCAGCAGGGCAGGTATTTTTTACTCTTAGTGTTGGATTTGGGGCTATTTTAACATATGCCTCGTATTTAAAACCTAAAGATGACATTGCGTTAAATGGGGTTGCTGGAGCTTCTGTAAATGAATTTGCAGAGGTTATTCTTGGAGCTTCTATAGGAATAGTTGCTTCTGTAATATTTTTTGGCGTTGCAGGAACACAGCATATAGCTGAAAATGGAGCATTTAACCTTGGTTTTATGGCTTTACCTGCAATCTTTGCGAATATTCCTTATGGAGAATTTTTTGGATTTTTATGGTTTTTATTACTATTCTTTGCAGGAATTACTTCCTCAATAGCATTGGCACAACCTACTATAGCATTTCTAGAAGACGAATTTAATTTTTCTAGAAAAAAAGCAGTTTTAACTCTTGGAACATTTCTATTTATAACTGCACACATTCCTATATTTGTCAAAAAAGCTCTAGACGAAATGGATTTTTGGATTGGGACCTTAGGACTTGTAATATTTGCATTATTTGAAGCACTAGTGTTTTTCTGGTTTTTTAACTCTAAAAAGGCATGGGAAGAACTTACCAGAGATAATGATATAAAGATTCCATTTGTGTTCTACTACATAATGAAATATATAGCTCCTGCATTACTTTTAATAATTTTAGTATCTTGGTCTATCCAACAACTTCCAGCAAAACTAGCTGAAAATAATATAAATGTATGGATAGCTAGAGGGTTTATAATTGGATTAATTATTGTTTCTATTATATTTGTTAAATATGCATGGAGTAAAAGAGGTAAAGAAAATGTCTCAGCATCTACTTAATACTTATGGAGCCATTTTTATGGCTATATCTTGGCTTATTGTAATAGGCTTGAATGTGTTTTCTTTTTATAAGATACTATCTAAAGAAAAGGAAAATAAAAACTAACTAACGGAGGTATTTATGGCAGTAGAAAGAACATTAATGCTAATTAAACCTGATGCAGTTAAGAAAGGTGTTGAAGGAGAAATTATTGCCCATGTCCAAAAGCAAGGGTTTAAATTAGTAGCTTTAAAGAAACTACAGCTTACAAAACAACAGGCAGAAAAATTCTATTATGTTCACAGAGAAAGACCATTTTTTGATGAGCTAACAACATTTATGTCTTCGGGTCCTATCGTTGCTATGGTTTGGGAAGGTGAAAACGCTATTGCAAGAATCAGAGAAATAATGGGAGCAACTAACCCTGAAGAAGCAGAAGAAGGAACATTAAGAAAATTATACGGAACAAATATTGGAGAAAATGCAGTTCACGGTTCAGACTCAAAAGAATCAGCTGATTATGAAATACCATTTTTCTTTAGTGGGTTAGAGTTAGTTGGTTAATAAAATAAAATTTTTAATTTTATTATTACTTGGAATACTTGCAGGATTTAATATATTCTTAACTTTTATTCTAGCTCCTAATATTTTTTCTAAATTTGATTCTAGACTTGCAGGGGAAGTTATGAATAGTATCTTCCCCTATTATTTTGCTTCTGGATGGATAATAGGTTTAACTGTTTATTCTTTAATAGCAATTTTATCTATAAAAAATAAAACCATTATAAATAAATTAAAAATACCTATTATCGCCTTATCAATTCTTATAATCTCTTATATGGCTCTTCATAAAACAGTTTTTCCATTAGGACAGGCTACAATTAATAAATACTACGCTTTAAAAGACTCTGGAAAAACAGAAGTTGCAGAAAATTTAAAAGAGAAATTTAAAAATATACATACTATATCTTCTATCCTAAATATGATTAATCTTATTTTGGTAGTTTTTTTATTGTATAGTATATATAATAAATTTAACGAAAATGAAAAAAATAAAAAAGCAGCATAAAGAAATTTATAAAACTTACCGATAAAGGTAAAAAAGGGGGTTTTACCATGGAGAAAAAAGGTAGCTCAGTTCTAAACAAAATATCCTTAATAGTTTTAGGTGGGGCTATTGTTGGAGCTATTTTCGTTGGTATTTTTGTATACTTTCTACTATCCTCTGCAGGAGATCAAGATGCACTTTCAAAAGCCTTAATGTCCATCATAATAATGAGTATAGCTTTTCTCCTACCTGTATATATGATAAGAGTATTAATTGATAAGTTTATAGTTCAAAAAATTAAGAAAGTTGAAGAAGCTTTACATGAAGTAAGTCTAGGAAATTTAGACCATGAAGTTAAGATAGAAGGGGACGACGAACTTGCAGAGTTAGCAGAAGCATTTGAAAGAATGAGAATTAGCTTGAAAACTATAATGGAAAAACTGGAAAAAGGAGAGTTATAATCTGATGGGGGGAGAGATGAAATATGGAAACTCTAAAAGAAATTGAAAAGATTATAGGTAATTTATTTTTAACCACAAATTCCTCTTTTACCGGTTTGTATTACGAAGAAGAGGTAGTATTTTTTAAAACTATAAATAAAGAAAAAGAAAAAATTCTCCCTGAATTAATCAGTCTATTAGTTAGAAAGTTTATTAAATCTGATGATTTAATAGGTTCTCCTGAATATTTATTCACAGAAGGAAAGGGATACGCAATATTTTTATTTAATGCAGGAGATAATATAACATTAGTAACTGTCATAGAAGGAAAACCTAATTTTTCACTACTTAGATTAGAACATGACAAAGCCTCTCAGTTACTAAAAGGATTATCTAAAGAAATTCCTTCAATATTAGAAGAAAAACAAAAAGAAGAAGAAAGAAAAAGACAAGAAGAACTCAAAAAAGATACTGAAGAACATACAGAAATTCCTTCTGCTAAAACTCAAACAAAACAACAAAAAGATCAAATTCCAGAAAAACAAGAAGAAAAAAGGACAGAAAAGCAAGCTTTAAAACAGAAAGAAACTACTGAAAAAGAAGAAATTGATGAAGATATAAAAGAACTAGAAGAAATTTTCTCTTCAACTTCTGAAGAAACCATAGATAAACAAGAAAAGGAAAGTATAGACACTAATGAAAAAGTTCAAGAACAAGAAGAAGTAATAGAGGAAATATTAGAAGAAAAACAACAAGTAGAAGAACGAGAAGAAACACCTTCTTTAGAAGAAATTTTACTATCTGATGAAGCTTTAAGCGAAGAAGTTAACCCTGAAATTGTAGAAAACATTAGATTAAAATTTATAGAAGGAATAGGACCTGTTGGGAAAATCTTATTTAAAAAAGTTGTTGAAAAAGTAGATATTAACTTAGAAAAACCTTATAGACACAAAGTAGAAGAATTAATTGAAAAATTATCTGAAGAAATTACAGTAGAGAGTAGAAAAGAAGACTTTTTAAAATATTGTAGAGATTTACTTTAATTTGAAACAATAACAGGAGGGATATTATGGCATATAGCTTTGAAGAAGTCCTACAAGAATTAATAAGAGATACAGGGGCAGAAGGAGCTGTTTTAGTAAGTCCTGATGGACTTGCAATTGCATCTGTATTACCAGAAAACATAGATGAAGATAGAGTAGCGGCAATGGGAGCTGCAATCCTTTCACTAGGAGAAAGAGTGGCTTCAGAACTTGAAAAAGGTGAATTAGAACAATTGTACGTAAAAGGTAGCGAAGGTTATGTGATATTTACAGGTATTAAAGACTTTGCAGTTTTAGGGGTGTTAGCACCATCCAATATAAAATTAGGACTACTTCTAATGGAGATAAAAAAGGTTATAAAAAAACTAGAACAACAAATGGGATGATAGGGAATGGCATTAACTGGGCAACTAGAAATTTTTAACTTTGTAGATATTTTTCAAATAATAAGAAAAGACAAAAAGGACGGTATACTTGTAGTAGAAAATGACGAAAAAAAATTTGCTGTTTACTTTAAAGAAGGTAATATAGTCTATATAAGAGAAGTAAAAAAAGTATTTTATATATACCTTGATATAGAATTTGAAGCTGTATTAAAAAAAGAAGGGGTAAAAAAAGAAGAACTTTATAGACTTCTTGTTGGTAAATTACCTGTTTTATTGGCAGTAAAAAAGGGGAAATTTTCCTTTACCCCTGGTTTTATCAAGTATAGTGAAGATATAGATGTATATGTTCCATTAGAAAAAATAATTATGTTTTTAAGCAGACAGTTAACACAAGAAGAAGTTGAAAGAAAGATATCTGACGAAAAACTTGTATATGAAAAAGCTGAAAATTGGGAAGAAACTGCAGAAAAGGCATTTTTAACTGAAAAAGAAAAGAAAATACTAGATGCTATAGATGGTAAAAAAACCGTTGAGCAAATTAAAGATGAAACAGGTATAGATGATATCTATTTAAGGAGAGCATTGTACGGCTTTCTAGCTGTTGGCCTTATAAAAAGGGCTAAGAAAAAGAAAAAACTGGGATTTAATCTAACTAGAGGATTACTAAAAAAAATAATAGGAGTGATAAAAGGATTGTAAAATGGAGGAAAAGGGAAAAAAACAAAAGCAAATTAAAATAGTTGTTTCTGGACCTTATGCAGCAGGAAAAACACAGTTTATCAACACTGTAAGTGAAATTCAAACTGTTCAAACAGAAGCAAAAACCACAAAGAGAGGAGAAAAAGAAAAGAAAGATCACACTACTGTTGCTATGGATTTTGGTAAAATCCAGATAGATGATGAACATGTTCTATACCTATTTGGAACTCCTGGACAATCAAGATTTGACTTTATGTGGGATATTTTAGGAAAAGGTATGGTTGGGTTAGTTGTCCTTGTTGATAGTACAGATCCTAGCACATTTCATGAAGCAAGGAAAATTATTAACTTCTTTGAATCTAGATATCCATCTCCATTTGTAGTTGGGTGTAATAAACAGGATTTAGAAGGTGCATGGGGTCCTGAAGATATAAGAATAGCTTTAGATCTTGACGAAGATGTAAAAGTAATTCCATTAGTTTCTCTTGATAAAGAAAGTGTAAAAAATGTATTGTTAGAACTTTTAGAAGAAATAGCAAAACATATTTAAAAAAGGGGTAAAACCCCCTTTCATTATTTAACTTCCTTTTTTATTTTTTCTCCCCAGTTCCTAGCTTTCTCAACAAGTTCATCTTTACATAAAGTTAGCACTTTCTTATCAGAAACCACTACATTTCCATTAACAATAACTGTATCTACATCTTTACCTGTTGATGAATAAACTATATGGGTATATGGGTCAAATATTGGCTGTAAATGAGGGTCATTTATATCTATAAAGACAATATCAGCAAGTTTTCCTATTTCTAAACTTCCTATTTTATCCTCTAATCTAACAGCTTTTGCTCCTTCTATTGTTGCCATTGCTAAAGCCTGTTTGGCATTAACAACTGTTGGATCTAAATTTACCCCTTTATGTAGTTTTGCACATGTAGCTATCTCTCCAATTAAATCTAAATCATCATTAGAAGCTGTCCCATCAGTTCCTATTCCTATTGTAATTCCAGCTTCTAACATTTTAGGAATAGGAGCAACACCTGAAGCCAGTTTCAAATTACTTTCGGGGCAATGGGCTACTTTTACACCTTTTTTAGCAAGGATTTCAATTTCCTCTTCTGTAGGGTGAACCATATGTGCCGTTAAAACTCTATCATTTAAAACACCAATTTTATCAAGATGTTTTACTGGAGTTTCTCCATATCTTTCCTTTATTTCATTTACTTCATGTTTAGTTTCAGATACATGAATATGGAATAAAACATCATATTTTGCAGCTAAATCCATAGCTTTTTTCAATGTATCAGGAGAACAGGTATATGGAGCATGTGGACCAACACACGGATATACATATTCATCTTTTTCAAACTGTTTTATAAAATCTTCTGTCTTTTTAAGCCCTTCATCTGGACTTTTTGCACCAGGTGTTGGAAAATCAAGGATACCTGTGCATAAAACTCCTCTTATTTTAGCAGTTTTTATACTCTCTGCGACAGCATCTTCAAAAAAATACATATCTACAAATGTTGTGATACCATTTCTTAGCATTTCATAACAGGCTATACTGCTACCATCTTTTACAAATTCATAGCTTACAAATTTTCCTTCTGCTGGCCAGATATACTCTTCAAGCCAAACTTTTAATGGATTATCACTTCCATATCCTCTAAGTAATGTCATTGCAGCATGGGTATGTGTATTTATCAGTCCTGGGATGGCTATCTTATTTTTGCAAACGATAGTTTTACCAAAATATTCATTTTTTTTGTTTTCTCCAATATCTATGATTTTTCCATCTTTAATTACAATATCTGCATCTTTGTATTCTGTAAAATTTTCGTCCATTGTTAAAATATAACTAATATCAGAGAGTATAAAAACTGCTAAAATAAGAGGAGTTTTATGCACAGGTATCCTTGATTTTCCAACACCTGGTGCAAAAAGTCCAGATGAAGGGCTTAAAAAGACAGAAGATTTTATAAAACAGTTTGAAA
>QNYP01000001.1 GCA_003978675.1 Hydrogenothermus sp. | reverse complement strand
GAGCTTCAAGGCTGGTTCCGAGGGAATCCTATCTCCACTTTCCCATTTTTGCACTGCATTTAAACTCTTTCCTATCTAAAATATGGAAAATATAGGACAGAGAATAAAACAGCTTAGGAAGATGTTAGGTTTATCTCAAAGGGAATTTGCCGAAAAGATAGGAAAGAGTTTAAATGCAGTGCAAAAATGGGAAAGTGGAGATAGGATTCCCTCGGAACCAGCCTTGAAGCTCATTGCAAAAGAATTTAATGTTAATGAGGAATGGTTAAAGACAGGAGAAGGGGAGATGTTTGCGGGAGTTCCTCAATTACAAACCTCTATGCATTTTCAAAAAAGTTTTAAAGAATACTTTCAAGTATCTTTTTATGATATATATGCATCTGCTGGCAACGGTGTAGAAGCTATAGAATCAGAACCAAAACCAATTCAAATAGACAGACTTTTCGCACAGGCTATACTTGGTATATCTTCTGGAAATGGACTTTTTATGATACAAGCTTATGGAGATTCTATGTATCCAACCATAAAACCTGGAGATTATCTTATCGGAAAGTTCTATGAATATGAAAACTTCCTTTTAGAAGGTTCAATCTATGTATTTCGTATAGGCAATGAATTATTTGTAAAAAGATTCAAAAAAGATAGAAAAGGAAACAAGCTGATTTTTAAATCAGATAATCCAGAATATAATGACATTGAAATAACAGAAGACCAGCAGGCAGAGATAAAAATAATAGGAAGAATATTGGTAAATTTAAGCAAGTTATAAAGGATTGGTATTGGGAGGGAGAATCCCAGATGGCAAAGAAAATCTTATGGGGATTTTTATTCTGGTTCCTATCTTATATAGGGATAGGTGTTATTCTTACTTTGATTGGAGTCAAAGGGGATACGGCTATTTATATCTCAATGATATTAGCGATTCCAGCAACCTTTTTCCTTACAAAGCGTAAACTTCAAAAAAATGCAGAAAAAGAAGAAAGACTTAATGAGTCAAAGAAAAAGCTTTCTGAAATTATTTCTATGGATGTTAGCAATATAGACTTTAAAAATATGTTTAAGAATGTTCAGGAAAAAGAACAAATCAAATCTGCAGTTTTTTCAAGCCTTTATAGCTATGCATTGAAACAGGATTGGGATAAGTTTAAAGAGCTTCTAGAACTATCAAAAGAACTTGGTATAAGCATAGACAAGATAGACCTTTACAAAAAATTAATAGAAATCTTTATCAGAGATGGAGAACTTTCAGAAATTGAAAAAGAGACACTCCTCAAGGTTAAAGATATTTTAGGTATTAGTGATAAAGATGCTAAAAAGTTATACTCTATGATAGTTACAAACTTCATATCCAATGAGCTAAGAAAAATCTTTGAAGATAACATGGTTACACCTGAAGAAAAAGAATATATAGAAAGGTTAACAAAAGGCTTAAATATAGAACTTGATGAGAAAACACAGAAAAGAATAGAGGATTTGTATAGTGTATATTTAATGATGAATCAGCCACTAAACCCAATCCCCTGTCCTATAAATCTCCAAAAGAACGAAGAATGTTATTTTGAAATACAAAAAGCCGAGCTCCAGAAATGGAAAAAAGAAAAAGTTAGTTATGGCGGTATTGGATTAAGTTTCAAAGTTGCAAAAGGAGTAAGATTTTACACAGGGACTGGAAGAATAACAAGCAGTCAGGATGTTTTAAAAACAGAAGATATAGGATCGATCTATATAACAAACAAAAGATTTATATTCGTAGGTCAGAAAAAGACCACTTCTATAAAGCTGGATAAAATCTTGGACTTTAATATATATGAAGATGAGGGAGTGATAGAAATAAAAAAAGAAACAGGACCCGCATTGATATTTAGACCTTTAACTGATGTTAACTTTTTTTATCTGTCAGCTGTTTTGAATAGGTTAATGAGGGAAAATAGTTAAAGAAATGGTTAAATTTTTATGACGATCTTGATAGACTAATAAAAGAATTTTAGCGATATTAATATTAATTATTTTAACCGTAAAGTAGGCATTAAAAGGATGATTAAAGAAGAAAAATTTCTTAAAAAAAGAGGCAGAATTTATATCCGATTAAATGAAAAATACATACATGATGTATTGGAAAGATTAGATGAAGAAGATAAGAAAAAATTAGAAGAAAATTTCTTAAAAAATAAAGAACAAAATTATTACTTTTTGACTATAAAACAAGCAAAAGAGTTTGCTAAAAGAGCGTATGTTCCTTTTGGTTATTTGATTATAGAAAAACTACCTATTAACAAAGAAATAGAAGAAATTCCTTACTTCAGAAAACAACCAAATGAAAAACTTCCAATAGAAGTTAAGGAGTTAATAAAAGATATAAAAGAAAAGCAAGACTTTTTAAACGAATATCTGCAAGAACTTGGCAATGAAAAATTGGAATATGTTGGTATAGCTAAAGGATTAAGTGATTCAAAAGAGATTGCATCTCTTGTAAGAAAATATCTTGAACTTCCTGAAAATTGGACAGTAAATGAAGTAAAAAGTAGAACAGATGCCTTTAGATATTTAAGATATAAAGCTGAGAAGGCTGGTATTTTTGTTTTTCTTGATAGTGTACTTTTTGGAAATAATAGTAAAAAACTTAGAGGATTTAAAGGCTTTTCTCTTATAGATGACTTTGCTCCAATTGTGTTTATTAATACAAATGAGGCTAAATCTATACAACTTTTCACATTGGCTCATGAAATAGCACATATATTTTTAGGTGAAAGCGAAATTACTGATTTTGATATATTTAACATCTCTTTAGAAAGGTTAGCCAACAAAGTCGCTGTTGAGTTATTGGTTCCAGAAAGAACTTTTAAAGAAAAGTTTAGCAAAGATTTCCAACAACTTTCTAAAGTATTTAAAGTAAGTGAAATGGTTTTGTTGATACGAGCTCTGGAACTAAAATTGATTAAAGAAGATGAATATAGATTTCTTATGGAAGATTATAAGATAAGATTAAAGGAACTTGAAAAAGAAGAAAAAAAGGAAAAATATGGTGATTACTATAATACGCAAAAGAATAAAATAAGTAATCGCTTTATAACGCTTCTTATAGATGCTATGAATAATAACTTTATTTCTTTTATAGATGCCTCTCATTTAACTAGAATGAAATTTAAAACTTTAGAAAACTTCCTAAAGAAAATGGCAAAGGGATGGGAAAGTGAAATACATTATAGATACAAGTAGCATTATTACACCGCATAGGAACTATTATAATGTAGATATAGCACCTTCATTTTGGGACCATCTGTCAAATATCATTAATCAACCTAATGGAAATGTGTTTATTATCGATAAAGTAAAAGAAGAAATACTTAGAGGAAATGACTACTTAATTGAGTGGATTAATAATATTGATAAAAATAAAATTCTAATAACTGAAACTGACGAAAGAGTTCTTCAAGCATATACTGAAATTAGCCTCTGGGTCAATGACCATGACCATTATAAAGAAAGGGCAAAAGAACAATTCTTAGATGCAGAAAAAGCTGATGCTTTTCTTATTGCATATGCTAAAGCATATAACATTGAAGGAGAAATTATTATAGTAACTGAAGAAATGCCAAGTCCAGATGGAGCTTTAAATAGAAAAAAAATAAAAATTCCAGATGTTTGTAGACAGCTTAATATTAGATATATTCACTTGTTTGATTTCATGAGAGAATTTAATATAAGACTTTAACTGCTGTTAACCTTCCGTCCAACCTGTCCTAAACCTTTACCCTTCCCTGATATATCTTTTTCTTATGATTGAAAAACAGATTGAAGAAATTAAAAGCTTAATAGAGAAGACTGTATCTATTCCTGCTCCACCTATTTTAGGAAAGGTGGAAAAAGTCTATGAAGTAGCAGGAAAATCTGATTTTCTGAATTGTATATATTCAGCTGATGTAAGACTAATAGAACTTACAGAAGGTGGGAACTTTAAAGATTCTGACCTTGTTATTCCTGATGTCCCTATCCTTGGAATAGGATTTGGAAACAACAGAGGTATATTTTTCCTTCCTGAAAAAGGAGCAATAGTAAAAGTATCTTTCTTGTATGGATGTCTGTCTTATCCGGTTATAGATGGAATTCTTCCTTACAGAAAATCTATTCCTCAACACGGAAAGGATAATCTCCAGATAAATGTTCCAAAAGATGAAATTAAAGATATTGGAAATAACAAAATAGAAAACATAAAGAATCTATGGCAGGTTTCTGCTGATACCATAAAGAAAGAAGCTAAAACTGTATTTAACTACACAGGAGAATTTATTCTTAACGGAAACTTAACTGTAAATGGAAGTATAACAGTTACAGGGTCTGTTTTGACATCTTCAACCTGCACAGCTCTTGGAGGGCTTTTAACTACAGATGGCGGATTAAATCTTAAAGTTGATGAATTCTTAACTATTTATAACTCTCACACACATACAGGAGATAGTGGAGGAACTACTTCCTCACCAAATCAAACATATTAAGGAGATAAAAAAATGGCAACATGGCAAAATTTAACTTTAGCTGATGTATTTCCTGCTCAAGCACAAGCATTAGATAAAATACATAAACAAGCTACAGATATTTTTAACAAGTCCACAGCTGTAGCAGATCAACTTCAAAGGAAAATAGATGCTTTAAACAATATTATAGGAACTACAACTGGACTTTTAGGAGATATTCAAGAAGCAGGTTTTTATGTTTTGATGTTAGAACCAAATTCTGGAGGAATCGTTCAAAGAATACAATCAGCTTCAAATCCTCCACCAGTAGACGCTTATTCTGCAGGAATTGTTATTGGAGTCTCTGCTCCAGATTTGCCAACAATAGTTAATAAATATCAAAAATTAATAAATGTTATAACAAGTCCTATAGATATACCTGGGTGATATCGCGATGGATTTTGGAACAGATATCTACTGTATTAATGGAGACTTTCAGGTTTTACCAACAGGAGATATTACTCTTGTAAATGATAAATATTGTCTTATTCAGGATATTATCAACAGGCTCAAAACAGTAAAAGGTTCACATTTCAGACATCCAGATTATGGGATAGACCTTTATAAATACCTTAAGGCTCAGTGGTCAGAGGAAACAGAACTTGAAATACTAACTCTTATTGAAACAGAGCTTGAAAAGGATCCAAGGATTTTGGAAGCAACAGCTGTAAGAGAATACATAGACATGAGAACTTTTGTAATAAAAGTGATAGTTGAAACAGTGGAATATGACACCCCTATCAACCTGATTATAGATTTAGATAAAGACAATCAGGACATATACATAAAAGTCTCAAAAACAGTAGAGGAGTAAAAAAAATGGACTACAAACAGACTTTAGATAGCCTACTGGATTATCCGACATTTGAACAATTGCTACAAGAATCTATTGCTTTATCAAGACAGAAAAATCCAAAGATCACAAACTACAATGTAGGTGGAGCATACAGAACACTCCTTGAAGTAAATTCAGAAGCTATAAAACAGCTGTATGACCTTGTGAAAGAACACATCGTTCCAAATATGTTTGTGATGACCGCTAAAGGAAAATGGCTTGATATTCATGCTGCCACATTTGGAATAACAAGAAAACCAGCAAAAAAAGCAAAAGGATATGTTCTTTTTAGAAGAACAGACACATCAGGAAATGTACTTATTCCAAAAGGAACAATAATAAAAACAACTCCTAACATTTTTGGAGAAGAGCTTAAGTTTATAACCATTGAGGAAAAAGTATTAATAGACGGTCAGACAGAAATTTCAGTCCAGATAGAAGCTGAAAAACCTGGAGCAAAATATAATGTAGGAGAGGGAATGATAAATACCTTGACTACATATATATCTGGTATTGATGAGATATACAATCCGGCAAACTGGCTTACTGAAGAAGGGACAGATGAAGAAACAGACGAAAGCCTCAGAAACAGAATCATTCTTGTATGGGCTACAAAATCTATATTTACGGATGATTATTATAGATTTCATACCTTATCTGTTGATGGTGTTGTTGATTGTTATATAGATAATCAGCATCCAAGAGGGCAGGGAACAGCTGATATATACATAGTTTCATCTTCTGGAATGCCAACGACAGATTTAATTTCACAGGTTCAGGCTGTAATAGATGATGTAAAAACTCCAGCTGCAGATATCCTGGTAAAGGCTCCTGCAGAAAAACCTATTGATTTAGATATAACAATAACTTCCTATTCTGATTATCCAGATAAAGCATTAATTCAAGCCGAAGCAGAAAGAAGAATAAATGCCCTGTTTATTTATAATCCAGACTACAAGGAAATAATTTTTGATTACGAAAGTAGAAGATTTACTATTGGCAAAAGTATAACTCTTTCTACTATTTACTATGTTCTAATGGAAATAGAAGGGGTAGAAAAAATAAACATAAACAACCCAACAGCTGATATTGCCGTGAATCCAAATGAACTTCCAACCCTTCAAAGCTTAACACTGCAGGTGGTATAAGGAATGGAAAGTAGAGTAGTAAAACTGATTGATGAAGACGGAAATGAAGTGGTTTTGCCGATAGATAATACAGGATTAGAGATATATAAAAATATCAAGTATGAGGATAACACTGGAGAAGGAAACAGCTCTCTTACAAGACTGTATGAGGGATATGAACCTGCATATGTAGATATAACATTCAGTCTTGCTGATGAAGAATATATTACTGCTTTTGAAAAGTTAAAACAGATTGAAAAAGCCTTTAAAAGATTAAAAGATGGCAGACCTGTTATTTGGACTATCATAGATAAACACTGCAAGGCAAGAGGAGTAAAAAAGGTTCAGTTTTATGATCTTAGATCCTCTGAAACAGACACTGGAATAGAGGCAACTCTTCAATTAATAGAAGCTCAACTACCTGAAGAAAAAAAAGAAAAGAAAACCTCAACTGGCACAAGTGATACAGCAGATAATACATCTGAAAACACTGCAAATAAAACAAAAACATGCACAGCACAATCAACAGATGAATATTGTAGGAAGCTTCTTGTAAAATACGAAAAAGAACGAATGGAAGGTAAAACAATCCTCGCATTTGAAGACTGGGCAAAGCAAAAGCCACTACCACCTTCAGCAGACACAGATACTGCAACTGTGTGAGGAGCCTTCCTGTCCAACCTGTCCTAACACTGCCTATCTATATGTTTTATCTTTTAATCAAAAAACCCACAGGTCAAATAATGAAAGCAAAAGCAAAAGGCTCAAGAGTAGAAAGACAGATTAAAAAAACATTTGAAG
>QNYP01000002.1 GCA_003978675.1 Hydrogenothermus sp. | reverse complement strand
CTGATAAAGTCATTGCAGGAGCTATAGTTATACTATCTCCAGTGTGAACTCCCATTGGGTCAAAGTTTTCTATGGAACATATAATCACACAATTATCATTTTTATCCCTCATAACTTCCATTTCAAATTCTTTCCAGCCTAGAACAGATATTCATAGAATTCTTCTAATTGGTTCAGGTCCTATTATTATTGGACAAGCTGCAGAATTTGATTATTCAGGAACTCAAGGAGCAAAAGCTTTAAAAGAAGAAGGATACGAAGTAATTCTTGTAAACTCTAATCCTGCAACTATTATGACAGACCCAGAAGTTGCAGATAAAACTTATATAGAACCTTTAATTACTCCTGTTTTGGAAAAAATAATAGAAAAGGAAAGACCTGATGCACTTCTTCCAACTTTAGGTGGACAAACTGCATTAAATCTTGCGATTGATTTATATGAGAAAGGCATTCTAGATAAATACAATGTTCAGATGATAGGTGCAAATTATGAAGCCATTAAAAAAGCGGAAGATAGAGATTTATTTAAATCTGCAATGGAAAAAATTGGCTTAAAAATGCCTAAAAGTAAAGTTGTAAATTCTCTAGCTGAAGCAGAAGAAGCAATAGAATGGATAGGATTTCCTGTTATTATTAGACCATCTTTTACATTAGGAGGAACAGGAGGTTCTGTTGCTTATAATAAAGACGAGTTTTTCTCAAAAGTAAAGGCAGGACTTGAAGCATCTCCTATACATGAAATCTGTTCTAGGCTGGAAAGAATTTGAAATGGAAGTTATGAGGGATAAAAATGATAATTGTGTGATTATATGTTCCATAGAAAACTTTGACCCAATGGGAGTTCACACTGGAGATAGTATAACTATAGCTCCTGCAATGACTTTATCAGATAAAGAGTATCAGATACTTAGGGATTACACTATTGCAGTAATTAGAGAAATAGGAGTAGAAACTGGAGGTTCTAATGTGCAATTTTCACAAAATCCAGAAACTGGAGAATTTTATGTAATAGAAATGAATCCAAGAGTATCTCGTTCTTCAGCGCTTGCTTCTAAAGCAACGGGTTTTCCAATTGCTAAAATTGCTGCGAAATTAGCTGTTGGATATACATTAGATGAGCTTCCAAATGATATTACAAAAGAAACCCCTGCATCTTTTGAACCAACTATAGATTATGTAGTAACCAAAATACCAAGATTTGATTTTGCAAAGTTTCCAGAAGCAGATAACACACTTACTACAATGATGAAGTCTGTTGGTGAAGTAATGGCAATAGGAAGAACATTTAAAGAAAGTTTCCAAAAGGCATTAAGAAGTTTAGAACTTGGTAAATACGGATTTTATGCAGGATTAGAAAATGAAGATGATGAAACAATAAAGAAAAACATAATAAGACCAAATCCAGAAAGACCGTGGTATATAGCAGAGGCATTTAGAAGGGGATGGTCTATTGATGAAGTTCATAGTTTATGTCACATAGATAAATGGTTTTTAAATCAAATAAAGGAAATAATAGATTTTGAAAAAGAGCTTTCTACAAAAACTTTAGCAACAGTTAGTGATGAAGAGCTTGAAAAAGCAAAAAAATGGGGATTTTCTGATAAAGAATTAGCAAGGTTATTAAAAGCAACAGAAGAACAAGTTAGAGAAAGAAGAATAAATGTTTCTTATAAGGTAGTTGATACCTGTGCTGCAGAATTTAAGGCATATACTCCTTATTATTATTCTTCTTATGAAAGCTTATCCGGAAAAATTAACGAAGAAGGTAATATAGAACTATTTAGAGATACAGAAAATTAAAATGGGGGGTGAAATTTAACCCCCTTATTTATGATTAGAAGTGTGTTCATTTCCTTTATGCATAAAGTAAATAGACAATGAAATTAACAGTATTCCTATACTTAAAAATAGTATGCTTTTTATGTCATCATAATGAAAGTCTATAGCATATTTAAAGAAAGAAACAACTAAAACCATAACAATAACTTTTGCAAGTTTTTCTTTTAGCTGGTCTAAACTATGTATTTCTAGAACCCTTGAAGATTTATTGTCTTCTTCTATATAGTCTATTTTAGATATGAAAAGCTCATAAAGACCTATTCCAAATATTAATAAAACTGTTGCTATTAGATAAACATCTACTGCGCTAATTATATGTTTAATTGCATCTTTATGGAAATCCTCAAAAGCTTCTAAGGAAGAAAACATGTGTGTTGAGTGTTTTAAAACAATAATAATATCGTATGTTCCTATTAAAACAAGAACTAACGCAGCTATAACACTTGCAACAACCGCTGCAAAAATCATAAATCTACTTTCCCATAAAAGCCATTCAACTATCCTTTCTATTGTTTTCAATTTATACAAAACCTCCTTTATATTTTTGATTTTATTGCTTTTATTACCTTTTCGTTGAGTAATCTATCACCCATTGCGGTTCTTTTCGCAATAGGAATTTTTTTGTCATCTACCTCAAATCTTAAAACCTTTCCTGTTTCTGTAGAAAGAATAAGCTCATCTCCTATGTTTACTCCAATCATTACAGATACTTTATCATCTTTGTTTAGTTTTACAGCCATTAATCCCTTTTGTGCTCTTTTCTTAACTGGGAATTCATCTTTAGGGACAAGTTTCATGTAGCCTTTTTCTGTTATTACTAAAATGTAATCTTCACTATTTAATATAAATCCACCTTTGACTTCATCTCCTTCATCTAAGTCTATAGCTTCTACTCCTTTAGCTTTTGCACCAGTTACTCTTACTTGGTTTCTTTCAAAAATTAGTAAATCTCCTTTTGCTGTATATATTGCAAGATTTGATGGATGGTCATCTGCAAATGCTGATACTACTTCATCACCTTCTTGTAGAGGAATTATTTCTTGGTTCTGAGATTTGTAGAAAATGTCTTCAAAAGTCATACGCTTTATAACTGCATTTTTAGTAAGAATAAATAACCTGTCTTCTACTCCTTCTCCTTTAAAGGCAGTTCCAACTATTTTGTTTTGGTCTATATACTTTAGTTTTCCTTCTCCTTTTGGAAGGTCTGCAGTTAAACTCCATGTTAATCTTCCGTTATTTGTAATGAATGCAACAGGGTTTGAACTTTTTACTGTTTGGATAGAAACTAAATATTCTTCTGGAAGTATGTTTGTTGAAACTTGATTCATTATTTTATTAACAGTTCTAGCTTTTCCTTCTTCTCCTTCTGAAGGGTCTAATCTGTAGTTAAATATTTTTCCTGATGATAAAACTGCTAGTACATAATCTTCTTCAAAAGTTAATTCTGAATCTTTTTTATCTATTACTAATGTTTTCCTTTCATCTCCGTATTTTTCCAATAATTCATCTATTTCATCTATAAATACTTTAATTTTTTCATCTTCAGAGGATAAAATTTCTTTGTATCTTTCTATTTGAGCTCTTAATTCTTCTGCTTCTTGATAGAGTTTTTCACTTTCTAAAGATGTAAATCTAGAAAGTCTCATATCAAGGATTGCCTGTGCTTGGGTTTGGGTTAGGTCAAATTCTGTTGTTAGTTTTTCCTTTGCTTCTTGGGTATCTTTTGAGCCTCTAACTATTTCTATAACCCTATCTGCATTTTCTAATGCTTTTAATAATCCTTCTATTATATGAAGTCTTTTTTCTGCCTTTTCTAATTCAAATATTGTTCTTCTAGTTATTACATCTAATCTATGTTTAATAAACTCCCATAAAACACCTTTTAGGTCTAATGTTTTTGGCTGTTTATCAACTAAAACTGTTAAATTTACTGGAATAGATTTTTGTAATTGTGTTCTTTGGTATAGTTTCTTTAGTACTTTTTCTGGGTTTGCTTCTCTTTTTAGCTCTACTATTATTCTAATTCCATCTCTATCTGACTCATCTCTAAGGTCAGAAATTCCCTTTTCTTTTCCTGTTCTAACTAGTTCTGCAATTCTTTTGATTAGTTCTACTTTGTTTACCTGATATGGAATTTCATATATAACAATTCTATGTCTATTTCCTGCAAGCTTTTCTATTCTTGCTTTTCCTTTAACTGTTATTGAACCACGGCCGTTTTCATATATTTTTATTATTTCTTCTCTTGGAGTTATTAAAATACCACCTGTTGGAAAATCAGGACCCTTTATAAACTGGCAAAGTTCCTCAACAGTTGCATTTGGAAATTCTGCCAAATATTTAAGAGCTTCTGCAACTTCTGTGAAGTTATGAGGAGGAATACTTGTAGAAAGTCCAACTGCAATACCTGTTGCTCCATTGCAGATTAAATTCGGGAACTTAGCAGGTAGAACTTCTGGTTCAAATAAAGATGCATCGAAGTTTTCTTTCATATCAACAGTGTTTTTATCTATATCTGCAAGCATTTCCATTGCGATTTTTGTTAAACGAGCTTCTGTATTGTGATTAACAATTCCATTTGCAATAAATGAGTGGCAAGGGCTGTCAACTCTTATTGAATAAACTACTTTTTCTCCGGTATATTCCACAGATTTAACTTTAGCAAAGTAATATTTATTATCTAAAAGCTCCTTATAAAATGCTAAATCTTCTTTATCAAGCAGTTTTTCTAAAGTATTCCAATATTTTTCTATTTTGTTGTATCTATCTATATTATGTTTTGATAACCATTCATTAAATCCTTTGTTTTTATATTTTGTCTTAATGTAATCAGAAATAAATGGAATAAAATCTGTTTTACTGTTGGCAGTTTCTTTTGGGCATAGTTCTTCTATCAACCTTTCTAGTTTTCTTTGTTTAGCTGATAAAAATCCTATTTTTTCTTTAAAGAGTTTTACATTGTGATAGCCTGAAATAATAAGTCTGTAGTTTTGTTTGTCTTTATGAATTCTTGAAATTATTTCAAAGTTTAAAAGTAAAACTTGAAGTTGTTTTAATAGTTTTTTGCTTTTTGAGGAATAAGATATAACTACTGTGTTTTTACCTTTATATACACTACCATCTCCTTCAAATAAAGCTCTTAAAAATGCCCTTTGTACTCTTTTTGAAGACCTTAAAATTGTGTAAGGAATTTCTTTTTGGGCAGATTTTTCTGTAAGTCCTTTTTCTTTAATATCTTCAATAACATCTTTTTTATGTATTTGATACTCTATTAATGTTTTTCCACTTTTTAGTTTTCTTTCATATTTACAGCTTTCTATTTCATAAACAGAAACTAAAGCTGTTTCAAACTTTTCTGCAAATTCTTCATCTGTGTTATTAAATCCAACTCTATTGTCAGAAATGTATCCTTCAGATACCAATGAACCTAGTAAAATAGCTTCTTCTTCAGTTATTAAATCCTCAGCTACATCTATATCATTTTTTCTACTAACAACTAAATAATCTCCGGGCTTAACCTTATCTAAAGTTTTCCAAACATAAACAGGTTTTCCATTTTTTCCTTTTTCTAATACTAAAACAGGGTGATTTAAACTACCTTCTATTTCGTATCCTTCTACCGTTTCTATTTTTAATGTCTTATGTTTTCCACTGTTAAAAAACATATTAGCAGTGTTTATTTTTCTATTTAAAGATTGAACTTTTATATTTATAGGATTGTCTGAGTTTTCCTTTGAATTTGGAACTATGTCTTTTATTTTTATTAATCCTTTATCTGTGTTAATAAGTGTATCTCCAACAACACAGTATCTCATAGCCGCCGGAGGATCACCGTCTATAGAACCAAAGTTTCCTTGCCCTTGAACTAGAGGATATCTTAATGTGAAATCCTGAGCCATTCTGACTAGTGCATCGTAAACAGAGCTATCTCCATGAGGGTGATATTTAGCTATAACATTACCAACAGTTCTTGCAGATTTTTTATACGGTTTATTTGGATACATCCCTTCTTCATACATTGCGTATAAAATTCTTCTTTGAACAGGTTTTAGACCGTCTCTAACATCAGGAATAGCCCTTCCAACAATAACAGACATTGCATAATCTAAATATGCAGACTTAACTTCCTCTTCTATTGGCTGTTTTATGATTTCAGACATTTAGCTTCCTCTTTTTTATGGTTTATTGATAATATTTTACGATAAATAGTGCTTTATTTCCTGTGCTACCTTACGAGGAATACCTAATTTTATAAGCTCTTCCTCAGAGGCTTTAGAAATGTTATCTATTGTTTTATAAGTTCTGTATAAGATTTCTTTTCGTTTTTTTCCTATTCCTTTTATGTTATCCAAAATAGACTTTAAACTTTCCTTTTCTCTTAGTTTTCTATTGTAAGTAATTGCGAATCTATGGGCTTCATCTCTTATTGTTGTAAATAGCTTCAATAATGGCTGATAATCGTATAAATAAACTTCTTTGTTATCATCTGTATATATAATTTCTTCTTTTTTAGCAAGGGAAAATATTCTTAAATTTTTCAGTCCTAAAGCATCTTTTACTATTAACCCTTGTTTTAACTGACCTTTTCCCCCATCAATTAAAACAAGCTCTGGAGGGTTATCCATTTCTAAATATTTTTTAAATCTTCTGTATAAAACTTCTCTCATTGAGGCATAATCATCAACGCCTTTTACTGTTTTAACTTTAAATCTTCTGTATTCCTTTTTATTCATCTTTCCATTTTCCCAGACCACACAAGAACCTACTGTAAAATCTCCTTGAAGCGTTGATATATCAAAACCTTCTATTCTAGAAGGTAGTTCAAATCCAAAAACAGACTTAAATTCTTTACTTATAGTTGATAAATCAATATCTGAAATGTTTCTCTTTATAAAGTTTTCTATTTCTTTAATCAGACCAATTTCTATTTTTACATCTTTAAATTTACTCAACCATTTTTGCAAGTTTTCTACTTCTGGAATTTCTCTATTTAAAAGAATTTGTTTTGGTATATAGTTTCCTTTTTGATAATAATTCATAATAACCAGTGGAGTTTCACTTTCATGTAAATTTCCATCTATTTTAATTTCATCTTTTCCTAAAATTCTGTATCCCCTAACAATAATTAGATAAATTGACGCCTGTGTAATGTAAAAAACATCTGCTTCTTCTATAGGTAGTCCTACCACTTCCTGTTTCTTTATAAGATTTTCTAATGCTATAATCTGGTCTCTAACAATAGATGCTTTTTCAAACATTAATTTTTGAGTGTATTCTTCAATTTTATCGTATAATTGATAAATAATTTTTTTTGCGTTTCCAGATAAAAATGCCTTTGCAGATTTTGCATCAAACTGGTAATCTTTTTTAGAAATTTTATTTGCACAAGGAGCTGAACAAAGCCCTAAATGGTAATCAAAACAAACTAAATCTCTTTTTGGCATTGGGTCGCAGGTTCTAAGTTTAAAAATTTTATGGATTAGTTCTTTCATTGCCCTTGCAGTTTTAGCAGGAATAAAAGGCCCAAAGTATTCTCCATCTATTTCTCCAAATTTTCTGCTTATTTTTACTGTAGGATACTCTTCATTTGTAATTACAAGCATTGGATAAGATGAACCAGATTTTAGTCTTACGTTATATTTAGGTTTGTATTGTTTTATAAGTTCATTTTCTAAAACGAATGCTTCATAATCAGAAGATGTAATTATCCATTCTAACTGGGAGCTTTCTTCAAATATTTTTCTTTCTTTTGGGTCAAGTTTAGTAGCTTGAAGATGTCCCTTTAGTCTGTTTTTTAGATTTTTTGCTTTTCCTATGTAAATGTAGTTTATATCAGACTTAAATATATAAACTCCCGGTTGCTGTGGAGCTTTGTTTATTTGCTCTACTAAATTTTTATAAAGCACAACATCCTTCATCATCTATAAACTGCACTGTTTCTAATATTTGCTTATAGTCTGGTAAGTTCTTTTCCGATATACTTTGTATAATTCCGTATCTATCAGCAATTATTAAAAATTCATCTTTGTCTTTTATATCTAACTTATCTAGAAAATCTTTAGTTAATATTTGAATATAATCTATTACTTTTACACCTGCCTGTAATAAAGCATCTTCATAATCTGATAGATCTATGTTTGAAGAATTATATATTACAACATGATATTTTTGCCTTAAATCATAAGAAGACTTTCCAT
>QNYP01000163.1 GCA_003978675.1 Hydrogenothermus sp. | reverse complement strand
GCTTTTCTTAGGGAATTGCGACTTAAAAGAGGCAACCTCTTTTTTTTTATCTTGACTTCTTGCATTCTCCCGCTTTTCTTAGGGAATTGCGACATATACGGGAGTAATCCCCCTTTCTATCAACTCCTTTTCTAAACTTGCATTCTCCCGCTTTTCTTAGGGAATTATGACTAAAAATCTATTTGAAGCACCTCCTTTATCTAGGGGGTATTGTCCCTTCCTATTAAATCTTGTTAAACTAAACAGAAAACCTAATTTTATTTATAAATACTCCAGAGGAAAGGATATAAGATGAAAATAAAAATAAATCCCTTTGATGCTCTTATAGTTGTTGATATGCAAAATGATTTTATGCCTGATGGAGTTTTACCTGTTCCAGATGCAGATAAAATTATTCCTGCTGTCAACTCATATATAAAACTATTTGAAGAAAAAGCCTTACCAGTATTTTTTACAAGAGATTGGCACCCTGAAAATCATATCTCATTTAAAGGATATGGAGGAATATGGCCTCCACACTGCATTCAAAACACTAAAGGAGCAAAATTTCATAAAGATTTATATTTCCCATCAGATAATAAATTTATCATTTCAAAAGGAACTTCAGAAGATTTTGATGCTTATTCAGGTTTTCAAGGAACCATTTTAAATAAGCTTTTAAAAGAAAGAGGAATAAAAAGAATTTTTGTCTGTGGAGTAGCAACAGATTACTGTGTAAAAAATACAGTTCTAGGAGGATTAAATTTAGGATATCAAGTTTTTGTTTTAGAAGATGCAATAAAAGGCGTAAATGTAAAACCAGATGACAGCAAAAAAGCAATAGATGTTATGCTTAAAAATGGAGCAGTCCTCATAACAAAAGAGGATATTGTAGATTGAATTATGAATACATAACAGATACTACAAAAGCTTTAGAATATATAAAAAAACTGGAAAATGAACCTTTTTTATTTTTGGATACAGAAATTGTTGTAAAAGATTTTAAAAACATAGATTTTTTTTCAGATAAAATCAGACTAATTCAGCTTGGAACTCAAAACAAAAAAATTTTTGTATTTGACCTTTTTAAAATTGATAAGGAAAAAATTAAACCTGTTTTAAAAAACTTACTGGAAAATAAAGGAATTGTAGGACACAACTTAAAATTTGATATTAAATTTCTAAAAACTAATTTAGATATTTTTCCAACGTTAGTTTTTGATACTATGATTGCTTCTCAAATCCTTTCAGAAGGAGAAAATGATAAACATTCTCTTCTTGCGGTTTCAAAAAGAGAAGCAAACTTAGAGCTAGACAAAACATATCAAAGTTCAACATGGAACTTAGAAAATCTTACAGAAGAACAAATAAAATACTCTGCCAAAGATGTTTTAGCTCTAATAGAAATATTTCCATCTTTAAGAGACAAACTAAACAGTGTAGAAACACCTCACAAAGCAACAGGCAAAGTTTATGAAATTTTTAAAGTTAAAAACCCAGTATCAGCAGTTGAGTTTACATTTGTTCCATATTTAGCATTAATAGAACTAAAAGGAATGCCTATATCAAAAGAAAAATTAGACAGCTTGTTAAATGAAATTTCTTCAAAATATCAAAGGATATACATAGATTTTATAAGACAATACGGAGTTGATCCATTTTCTCCTCAAAAAGTTTCAAACTGGCTAATAAATAAATTAAACTTACCCCTTCCTAAAACAGAAAAAGGTTCATATTCTTCTCAAGATAAAGTCTTAAAAAAATTTTTAGACAAAAAGCCAATCCAAAAACTACTTGAAATAAGACATACGAAAAAACTACTAGACAAACTAAAAGAACTAAAACAATATGCGAAAGAAGATACAAAAACAACATACAGAGTTCACAGTGATTACAGACAGATAGGAGCCCCAACAGGTAGAATGTCTTCATCTAGACCGAATTTACAAAATATTACATATGAAATTAGAAAATTATTTGAAGCAAAAGAAGGCTACAAACTAATAATAGCCGACTATTCTCAAATAGAACTTCGTATAGCATCGGAATACACAAATGAAGAAACTATGATAAAAGCCTTTAAAGAAGGTAAAGACCTTCATAAATTTACTGCTTCATTAATTACTGGAAAACCTTACGAAGAAATTACAAAAGAAGAAAGAAAACTTGCAAAGGCAATAAATTTTGGATTGATTTATGGAATTTCTCCAAAATCTTTAATGGAATATGCAGTAAACAACTATGGAGTAGAAATAACCTTAAAAGAAGCCAAAGAATTCCATGAAAAATTCTTCCAATACTACAAAGGTTTTAAACAGTGGCATGATAGTGTAAAGGAAAAACTAAAAAAACAACATAAAATAATAGTTGTTTCACTACTTGGTAGAAGAATGAAAGCAAGTAGATTTACAGATGCAGTAAACTATCCAATTCAGGCAACAGGTAGCGATATGTTAAAAATGGCAGTAAATTTCTTTTATAAATTAAAAGGGAACCTAGATGCATATATAATAAATTTAGTTCATGATGAAATAATTGTGGAAGTAGAAGAAAGTCAAGCTGAGCAAGCTAAAAAAATATTAGAAGAAAGTATGTTAAAAGCAGGAAAAATACTATTAAAACAAGTTCCTGTAGAATATGAAGTATCAATAGCAAACAATTGGTCGGAAAAATAAATGATATATCTAAAAGATGAAGCAATTGTTCTGCAAACAGTTCAAGTTGGAGATAAAGACCTATCTATAACTGTTTATCTAAAAAATTTAGGCAAAGAAAATATTTATATAAAAGGTGGTCAAATAATAAAAAACCCATTTTTACCAGTTGTTCAAGAGTTCAACTGGTTTAAGGCAGTTTTAATAAAGTATAAGGAAAAAATATTTATAAAAGAAATAGACAAAAGCTATAATTTAGCAGTAAAAATTTCACAAAATTTAGATAGCTATTTCACAGCTTCCAAAATTCTTGAAAATTTCGATAAATATACAACATTTCCAGACAAAAAAATCTTTAATCTAATGAAAAAAACATTTTATTTTTTACCACATGCAAAGAATACAGATTTGTTCTATACAGCTTTTTTAGTTAAATACATATACTTACAAGGAATTTTTCCATCGTTTGGAAGGTGTATAAAATGCAATACAAAAATTTACCAGCAAAATTTTGGTTGTTTTTTTATAAAAAATAGGGGAAGTTTATGTAAAAACTGTTGCAAAAGCAAAAAAACAGAATTTACATATCAAGATATAGTTTTCATTTCTAGGCTTTTTAAAACAAAATATTCAAAGTTAACAAATTTAAAATTAAATCATAAGAATTTAAAATTTCTCAATCAAAAACTTAATAATTATCTAAAATCAAACTTTTTATAGGAAATTATTCAAATCTCGGTAGTTTCCAATCATACATTATTGCAACAATCCTGACCATTAGAACAACAACACTACAAACAAAACTTGCAACTGCAAGGGAAAATCCAGAAAGAATGACTATATAAAAAGAAATTGCTCCAATAATAGCACAGGAAGCATAAAAGTCATCTCTTAATACAGATGGAACTTTTCCAAGTAAAATATCGCTTATTATTCCTCCTCCAACTCCTGTTAATGTTGCAAGAATTATTATTCCAAAAAAGGAAACATCACTATTATAAGCAATTATTGCCCCAGTAGTTGTAAAGGCAGAAAGACCTATAGCATCAGGTATAAGGATTATATATTTGTTTTTTATATCTAATCCAAAAATCTTGTATATAATAAGAGCAAGCCATACTCCAAGTATTGCAAAAGACATATCAGATATTGATTTAAGAGCATTAGGTATTTGATTTACAAGTAAGTCTCTTGTAATACCTCCGCCTAAAGCTGTCATAGTTCCTAAAACAGTTATACCTAAAAGGTCTAATTTTGCCTCAATTGCCTTTAAAGACCCTGTTATAGCAAAAGCTACCAGACCTATTATGTTCATAATTTCAAAAATACTAATTTCCATACCCTTGTATACTTTTCGTTAATATTAGAATATTCTTATACGAAATTTTACCAGAGTTTTTTTTATAAAAAAATTTCTACTCGCAAAGTTTAAGTTCATCTCCAAGTTCTATAGTAAAATCCTCTATGTTTAATTTTATTTTAAATCCTCTAAATCCTACCCCTTCATCTAGAGCCTTATAAAAAGCTTTTGCAAACTCTTTATCTAGCTTTTCATTTGGTTTAAAACATTTACAATTTCTAACTGCCATGAATAAAACAAAAGATTTATATCCTTCTTTTATAGCCTGTGCTAATTCTCTCATATGTCTTGCTCCACGTTTAGTTGGAGCATCTGGAAACAAACAGCAACCGTTTACTTTTAAGTTAGTCCCTTTGAGTTCAATAAAAGTGTCATTATTAACTAAAAAATCTATTCTACTGTTTCCAAATGAAACTTCCCTCTTTATATTATCTGGTTTAAACCCTAAAACACCATAATTTATTGCCTTTTCTGCGATTTTTGAGTGTAGAGATGTATTTAATAAAACCCATTCATTTTCTACCTTAATAGCAACTAATTTATAGTCAGTTTTTAAGTCTGGTTTGTTTTTTATTACAATAATCTCTCTTTCTGGAATAAATATTTCCTTTAACCTACCTGGATCTGCCACATGGCAAGTGTAAATTTTTCCTTCTTTTTCTATTATTGCTTTAAATCTGTTTGGTCTATCTAAAAATCTTGCTTTTTCTAGATTTCCTAAAGTTTTTAAATCTAATAAAACTTTATTTTTCAAAATTTCCCCTATCTTTTTGTTTTTGTAAAATTTCTAAAAACTCTTCCATGGAAAGAGGAGGACTGAATAAATAACCTTGGTAGTAATCACATCCTAGTTTTTTTAAAATTTTAAGTTGGAATTCAGTTTCTACCCCTTCAGCCACAGTTTTTACTTCAAAAATCCTTGCCATATTTATAATGGATTTAACTAATTTATAAACCTTTTCATCTCTATCTAAATTATGGATAAAATCCATATCTATTTTTAGAAAATCAAATTCAAGATAAGCTAAATAATTTAAAGAAGAATACCCTTTCCCAAAATCATCTAGAGAAATAGAAAATCCAAGTTTCTTTAATTCAGATATTTTCTCTTTGCTTTCATAAACTTCTATTCCTTTCCTCTCTGTAAGTTCCAAAGAAATTCTATCTATAACCTTAGAAAAATCATAGTCTGTTTTTATATTGCATATAGGAACTATCTCTCCTTTAAGAAACTTAATAATTTCATCAATATTAGATGGAGTAATATTTACAGATATTTTTATTTTTGAATCTTTCGCTTTTTCAAGAAGTTCTTTAGCTTTTAAAAGCATACAAAGGTCTATTTGATTAATAATTCCTGTTTCTTCTGCAATAGGAATAAATTCATCGGGAGGAACAAATGTTCCATCTTTTCTTTTCCATCTAATAAGTGCTTCAGCACCTATAATTTTATTTTCCTTAACATCTACTATAGGCTGAAAGTATGGAATAAGTTCTTCTTCTCTTAATGCTTTTTCTAATTCTTCTTCAATAACTATTGATATTTTTAATTTTTCATACATTTCTTCTGAAAAAAACTGAATTACATTTTTACCTTTGTCTTTAGAAACTTCCAACATTCTTTCAAGCTTTAAAATTAGCTGTGATATATCCTTTTCATCTTCAGGATATCTTATTACTGCAACATTATAATCTAAAGAAATAGTTATATTGTCTAAAAATACATTCTTTAAAACTCCTATAGCTTTCCTTATGATAATGTTTATGTCATCTTCACTTTTAATGACCAATGCAAACTCGTCAAAACCAGTTCTAAATACATCTACATCTATAACTTCTCTATATAATGCTTTAGCTATATACCTTAAAATTTTATCCCCAAACTCAATTCCATATTTCTCGTTTATAAATTTAAAGTGATAGACATCTATAAGAATTACAGAGAACCTTACATTTTTCTCTTTTAAGGATTTTATATACTCTATAAAAAAATTTCTATTTCCTACTCCAGTTATATCATCATAATATCGGTTAATTATAAGTTGCCTTTCTTGTTTTAAATGCTGAAAAGCAAAGTAAATATCATCTTTAATTTCTCTAAATATTTCAATATCTTCTTTATTCAAAGGATTTATATCTTCAAAATAAAAACTTATCAAGTATTGCTGACTTTCATAATTTATTGGAATAAAAAGACAAGAGTTTATTCTTTTTAGTAAAAGATATTTCTTCCATTCTTCATTAAATTTAGAGCGTCTAATTTCTTTTATGTATATTAAACTTTTGTTTTCTATAAATTCCTTCTCTGGAATATTATCTAGAGATAATATCTTATCTATATCAAGATTAAAGCTGTACAGATTTTCTATCTTGGAATTAAATCTTCCTATTAGGGAAAATGCGTAAATCAAAGGAACATCTTTAACAGAAAGGTATATACTTTCTAATAACTCTTCTTCAGAATTAGCGGAAAGTAAGGATTTATTTATATTAAAAAGTAAATTCTTAAAAGTTTCTAATTTTACAAAATTTGTAATATCCTCAATAAGAGCTAAACCATAATTTTCATTTTTATATTGTATAGAAGTTGCCCTAAAATTTATCCATCTAATATTTCCACTTTTTGTAATAATTCTTACATAATCGTCTATAATACCGTCACTATTCTTTTTTATGGTATCTTTTAGTTTTTCTACCTTTTTTCTTTCTTCAGGATGAACTAACTGTAATACACTAGTAATAAGTTTAATTTCATCCTCCTTATATCCAAATATTTCAAGCGCTTTTTCATTTAAAAATACGGGCTTTTCATCTTTTATCATTAATATTCCAATAGGAGCAACCCTTGAAATTGTTTCAAATAAATTTCTCTCATCGTATAAACTACTAATGTCAGAAACATATCCCCAAAATGCTTTTATTTTCTCTCCTTCTTTTATAGGAGATAACTTTAAATCTACAAATATTTCCTTATTATCATTTCTAATTAAAGATAATTCATTAAACTCCCATACCTGTTTATTTTTATCTTTCTTTAATTTGGAAAACTTCTTCAAAAATTTTTCTTTATTCTTTACAAAATCTATAAAATTTTTACCTTTTAATTTTGATTTTGGCAGTTTTAGTATATTAGAAATAGAATCGGAACACTCAATGAATGGAAGTCCTTTTTTATTATCAAGTAAAACTATAGAAACATTACCTGTTTTAAATAAAGAACTATCTATACATCTTGATATCGTATAATTTGTTATTCCTAAATTGTTACCCATCTTTTCCTATACCTTCCTGTATACGAAAGCTTCTCC
>QNYP01000162.1 GCA_003978675.1 Hydrogenothermus sp. | reverse complement strand
AATAGCTAAAAACGAAACTTCTAAACTAAATATAGAAGCTGGTAAAGAGGCATCACTAAAAGCAATAGACTGGGCACTAAAAGCATTAGCTGTAATAAACTCTGGGGGAGAAATTAAATGAAAAAATGGGCAGTTTTAGGTTTAGGATTTATAGTTTATGTGAGCTATGCACAGTCGTTAGAAGCTAAACTAAATGAATTAAAAAGTTTAGGTGGATATATATGTGCTCCTGAAGAAATAGGTATGGCAGAAGCCTACATAGGTTCATACAAAGGTTTTAAAACATATGACAAGGAAGAAGGAGAAATAAAGGTTATTCCTATAAGTAAAGTAGACCAGCTTATATATAAAAACAAAGCAAAAATTGCCTTAACTGAAGCTGAAAGAAAAATTTTCAGTGATGTAGATGGAGACGGAGTTCCTTGTTATCAGGAAGTAAAAAATGGAACAAATCCTTATGTCCCTGATTACCCTAAAAAAGTTGCAAAACTAGAAAAAGAAACAAAAAAAGAGGAAGCTAAAAAAATAGAAAAAAAAGTAGAAAAAACAAAACCTAAAGGATTTCAGCCTCTTTTAACACAAGCTAGAATTCATTTTGAGTTTAATAAAGCTGAAATTAAAAAAGAATATATGCCATATTTAAATGTTATATCCAAATATCTAAAGACTCATCCTAATTTAAAAGTTAAAATTGTAGGATATACAGATAATGTAGGTTCAGAAAAATATAATAAAATATTAGCTTTAAAAAGAGCTAAAGCAGTAAAAGAGGCTTTAGTAAAATTTGGGATATCCCCAAAAAGAATAGAAATTATTGGGAAAGGGAAAAAAGACTTTTTATTTAACAACAAAACAGACCTTAATAGATTTACAAATAGAAGAGCAGATTTTTTCATTCTAGAAACAAAGTAAAATAAAAACTATGGCATCAGGTAAAACCCATGATTTTATAAATCTACTTGCTCTTCCCCCTTTAGTTTATTATTTTAGACCTGAAGATTTTATACCCTTTACACTTGGATACTTAGTAGGAACTTTTTTATTATCTCCAGATAATGATTTATATCACTCTAAACCGGTTAAAAGGTGGAAATTTCTAAGATTTATATGGTACCCATTAACAAAATTTTCAAAACATCGTGGATTATCCCATATACCTATAGTTGGTTCTCTAATACGACTAGGTTATCTAACTTTGATAATATTCCTCTTTTACATAAGTTTTTTGTATATAACAAAATTTTTTAATTTATCATTTTTACCATCTTTGGAAGATGTAAATTTTAAACAACTAGTTTTAAATATCCATTTTATATCATTCTTCCTAGGATTGGTTTGTGCTGAAATAATGCATATAATTGTTGATATGTTTTACTCTTTGCTTAAAAAACTGAGGCTTATTAAATGAAAACTTTTAAACTTATCAAAATTTTTGGAATTGATGTAAAACTCGACGCAAGTTGGTTCATTATATTCTTTCTGCTAACTTATACATTTACATTTTTTTACTATCCTTATTGTTGTCCTGATACAAATTTATTTTTTAGAATAATTTTGGGAGCTTTTTCTGCTGTTTTCTGGTTTTTATGTATACTACTACACGAGCTTGGACATTCTTTAACTGCCAAAAAATTTGGTTTTAATGTCAAAGAGATTATTTTATTTGTATTTGGTGGAGTTTCTGTTATCTCGCATTTACCAAAAAAGCCTTATCAGGAATTTTTAATAGCTATAGCTGGACCAACTGTTAGTTTTATTCTGGCTATTTTATTTTTTATGTTGTCTTTGCTTACTACAGAAGGTTCTATTCTTTATGGACTTTTAAATTTTTTAACTGTAGGTAATTTTATCCTTGGAGTTTTTAATTTAATCCCTGCATTTCCATTAGATGGTGGAAGGATATTAAGAGCTTTACTTTGGACTAAATTCGGGGAAATAAAAGCAACAAAATTTGCATTATTTGCAGGGGGAGTTTTTGCGTATTTTATGATGATAATGGGAGCATTATATCTAATAACAGGAGAATTTTTAAATGGAATTTGGTTAATTGTTCTTGGATATTTTATTAAAAAAAGTGCTGAAAATAACTATAAACATATAATTACGAAGTCTTTATTTGAAAAATACAAAACAGAACAATTTATGCACATAGTAAAACCCATTTTTTATGATACAAAGGTAAGTGATGTTATGAACTATTACTTTCCCTTTTACAAGGTAAAAACCTTACCGGCAATTGGTAAAGATGGAAAATTTTATATTATAGATATAGAAGATTTACACAATGTTCCTGAAAATTTAGAAATAGAGAAATTTTTAAAACATATAGAATGCTTCGTTTCTCCATATGATGATATATTTTCTACTTATGAGAAATTAAATAATTGTAATCTAGAAGAAGTTCCTGTTATTTATAAAAATACATTGCTTGGTATAATAAAAAGGTCTGTAATTGAAGAAAAAATAAAAGAGTTAGAAAGGTTAAAGGAGATATGATGAAAAAACTATTAGTATTTTTACCTTTTGTATTTGCTTTCATATCCTGTCAAGAATTGCCACCTGAGGCTTATTTTATTGATAAATACAAAATAACAGGAACTATTAATATAGACCCTAAAATAAAAAATAAATGTTCAGGTACTTTATTTATAATTGTAAGAAAAGGAGCATCCATACAGCCTTTAGCAGTTAAGAAAAAAACTAAATACGATTTTCCATTAAAGTTTTCAATTTCCCCTGCAGATGTTTTAATGCCTCAAAGAGCGAATGAGTTTGTTGATGAGCTAATTTTAATGGCTAGAATATCAAAATCTGGAAGTCCAATGCCTCAAAAAGGAGATTGCGAAAGTCCAGTTATAACTGTAAATGCTGGAGATAGAAATATAAAACTTTTAATAAACAGAGTTAAAGAGTAGTTATGAAAGCTTCTATAATCAGTATTGGCTTTGGATATGAAAAAGGTTTTTTAGAAGATAAATCCAGAATTTACCTTTGCCAAAAACTTTTTGAAAAAGGCTTTAATATTAATGGAGTTTTTATATCAGAAGAAGATAGTTATAAATTGCAGTTTTTTATAAAAATAGCTTTAGATAAATCAGATATAATTTTTATTATTAGCTCAAGCAATCCTGAAACAGATTTATTAATTAGAGAAACAATTTCTGAAAGCATAGGAGTTCCATTAGTTTTCAATGAAAACTGGCTAAAAACTTTAAAAGAAAGACATCCTGAAAATTTTCAAAATATAAAACATTTTGCAAAACTTCCATACAATGCAAAGACTATAGAAAATAAAAATGGTGAATTTTTAGGATTTATAAAAGTTTTAGATGATGTAAATAAAGCAATCGTATTTTTACCTAATGAAAAAAATCAGTTAAAGGATATGCTAAACTTAGCTTTCGAATACTTACAGGTGAAAGATAGAGCTGTATACACAGGTATTATCAGGACTTATGGGTTATCTCTAGAAGAAATTAATGAATTCTTGTCAGATTTTGATAATAAATTTTTAAATGAATCTCCAAAAGGAATAGATATATATTTATGGGATAAAGAAGTTGAATTTTTAGAGAACAAAAAGTCTGTTTTATCAGAAAGAATAGGAAAATATATTTATGCATATCAAAATGAAGAAATGGAAGAAATTATTGGAAAACTTTTAAAAGAAAAAAGACTAACTATTTCTATTGCTGAGTCTTCCACAGGAGGATTAATAGCATCAAGAATAGTTAATGTTTCTGGAAGTTCCACATATTTCCTTGGTAGTATAGTTGCTTATTCAAATAGTGTAAAGGAAAATTTACTTAAAGTATCCAATAAAATTTTGAAAACAAAGGGAGCAGTAAGCGAAGAAGTTGCATTACAAATGGCAAAAAGCGTTGCGAAACTTTTAGACACAGACTTTGGTATCAGTGATACAGGTATAGCTGGTCCTACTGGTGCTACAAAAGAAAAACCATTAGGCCTGCATTACATTGGTCTTTATTTTAATGGCGAAACAAAGGTGGAAAAAGTAATATTTAAAGGAGAAAGAAACCAAGTGCGACTGAGGGTTTCCCAGCACGCACTTAATATGTTAAGACTAAAATTATTATCCCTCTAACTGCCTAATACTTTCTTTAAGTGAATCTAAGAACCATTCTAATTCTTGCTCTGTTATTGCAAGTGGTGGCATTATTACCATTACATCTCCGAGAGGTCTAACCCATATACCTTTTTTTAGCATACTTCTTGCAACCTTAAATCCAGTTCTTTCTCCATAAGGAAAAGGCTCATTTTTTTCTTTATCTTTAACAAGCTCTATTCCTGCCATAAATCCGTAATGACGGACGTCTCCAACATGTTTTAATTGCCAAAATTCTTTTAATTTTTCTTCAAGAAGTTTTATTTTTGGCTGAAGTTTCTCTAAAGTTTTTTCTTCTTCAAAAACTTCAAGATTAGCAATAGCTACATTACATGCAATAGGGTTTCCTGTGTAAGTATGTCCATGATAAAAGTGCTTAGCTTCTCCAAATTCTCCTAAAAATTCTTTATATATATCATCGGATACTAATGTGGCTGCCAGTGGTAAATATCCTCCAGTTATTCCCTTTCCAAGTGCCATTAAATCTGGTTCAATTCCTTCTTTTTCACAGGCAAACATATAACCACTTCTACCAAAACCAGTTGCAACCTCATCAACTATCATTAAAATTCCATATTCATCACATATTCTTCTAATTTCTTTTAGATAACCTTTTGGAAACGGTAAGATACCAGCTGCTCCTTGAACTCCTGCCTCTAAAACAAAACCTGCAATTTCTTGATGATGCTTAAATACAAATTCTTCAACTTCTTCAATTAAAAGTTTTGTAGTATCGTATTCTAGTGCTTTTTCTCTACCAACCTTTTTAATAGCTTCTAAATATGGAGAAGGCACTTTATACACATCAAATAAAAGTGGTTTGTATTTTTCATGGAATATGTTTATACCTCCTACAGATACACTACCAATAGTGTCTCCGTGATAAGCCTCTGATAATGTTATAAACTTGTTCCGCTGACTTTCTCCTTTATTGTGCCAGTAATGGTATGCAATTTTTATTGCAATTTCCATTGCCTCTGAACCATCTTCACTATAAAAAACATGCTTTAGTTTAGGAGGTGTTATATCAACTAAATTTTTTGCAAAAACAACTGCTGGAACATTTGAGGCTCCAAGAGTCGTAAAATGAGCTATCTTGTTTACTTGCTCTATAATAGCTTGATTTAGTTTTGGATGATTATGCCCATGGACATTACACCATAAAGATGCAACTCCATCTAAATATTTATTCCCATAAATATCGTATATGTATACTCCTTCTCCCCTTTCTACAATTACATTGTCTTCTTGTGCATAAACTTGCATTTGCGTAAACGGATGCCAAAAATAATCTTTGTCCCACTGCTCTAAATATTTTTTGTTTACCATACAACCTCCTATGTTTTGAATTTATTCATTAATTCAGTTAATTTCTGGATATTTTTCTCAAGTCTTTCAATAGCATCTGCTATATCTTCCACATTAGTAGTATTTTCCGTTGCAATCTCTGCAATTTTCTTAAACTCTTCTAGAATATCTGATATTTGCTTTATAACTTCTGCAGACGTAGATATAGATTGAGATGTTACTTTCGCAGTATTTTCTATTATTAAAGACGTTTCTTGAATTTCATCTTCCACCTCTCTTGAATCTTCAGTAATTTCTTCAATTTTCTCTGCATTACTTATAATTTTTTGAGATACATTTTCTATAGAGTCCACAATTTTATTAATAGTTTTATTTATTTCTTCTAGATTATTTCTAGTTCTATCTGCAAGGTTTCTAACTTCATCAGCAACAACCGCAAACCCTTTACCGTATTCGCCAGCTCTCGCTGCTTCTATTGCAGCATTCAATGCAAGAAGGTTTGTCTGGTCTGCTATATCTCTAATTATATCTAATATACCTTTAGATTCATCTGCATTTCTAGATAGTTCTCTTAACTCTTCTACTATTTTCTTTTCTTCTTCTGATACAACATTTATACTTTCTATTAGTTTAGAAATCGTTTGTTTTGCATCATTTAATTTTTCAGTTGCATTATTAATAAGAGTAGTTGTTTCTTTTAGTTCTTGCATAGTTTCATTTAAAGGTTTTTGAATTTCAATTCCCTTTTGTGAAGTTTCTGTTATTATTTTTCTTTCTTTTACTGCACTATCTTTTATTTCTCTAGAACTTTTTGCTAAATCTTCTGCGATAATAAAGGATTCCTTAGAACTTTCTTTTACAGAAATTATAGTTTGTTTAACCTTTTCTATAAACTGGTTAAAATATCCAGCTATTTCTCCTAGTTCATCTCTAGAGTAAACCTCTACTCTTTTAGTTAAATCCCCTTCTCCTTGAGCTAAGTCCTTAACTATCTTAATAAAGTTTTGTATAGGTTTTTTTATTACAAAGTGAATGATAAATACTAAAATTCCCATTACAATAAAACCAACAATTGCTACACTTACCATTTGCTTATAAATAATAATTTTTGCATGTTCTACAGCCTGATTAACTAAATTTAAGGATTTTCCTGCTATAATATACCCAACAATATTGTTTCTAAAATCTTTTAAAGTAACTAATGTTAAAAGGTAATTATCTGTAATGTAAAAACCCTTATTTTCAGATAAATTTATCTTAGTTATCTCATTTAATAAAGTTTTGTTAATAAGATTAGATTTTTGGGAAATAACAAATCTTCCTATAGTCGGAGCATTTCTTAAAAACTTAGCGATTTTAAGATATTTTTTATCCATTAAAATAATTGCATCACTATTAACTTTTCTCAAGTCTTTTACTATAGAATTAAGTTCCTGAATAAATTCAATAGAACCTATATAATTTTTATTTTTATCAAAAATAGGAGCTATTCCTCTTAAAGTCAATCCTACCTTTCCAACTTCAAAAGCCACAAAAGGTTTTTTTATCTTCTTTATATGTAAAATTGTGTATCTAAAACTAGATAAATCATCACCATATTTTTCTGGCTTCCAAGACCTAACAAAACTTTTTATATCTGCATTATGAATGTGTATTTTTACATTCTTATATTTCGAGTGAATTCTTATATCATTTGTTATTTCTTTAGCCTTTTTTAATGCTAATTCTCTATTATTTGTTCTTAGAGCTTCTATAAAGGAGTCAACATGAGATAAAGTTATTGCTTCCGTCAAAGCAACAGATTTTTTCTCCTCTAGTAGCTGTTTTACAAAATTTTTAAGTTCTTTAGATTCTTTTGTTTGAATTCCAGTTTCTATTGTATTTAACTCTTTAACTGTTAATCCTATAACTATTAAAATTCCCAAAATTACAGATATTACAAGGGGAACATAAACTTTAGTTGCTATTGAAATTCGTTTCACTATATTATCTCCTGTTGACTCCTTTATAGAAGCTCTAAGAACAAATAATAGAGAATTAGCATTAAAAAAGGCTAAAGA
>QNYP01000161.1 GCA_003978675.1 Hydrogenothermus sp. | reverse complement strand
TTTTACGGATATAAATTCCTGAGAATTTTCAATAAAACCGCAACAAATATATCAATATTACCTGTTTTAATTAAAGACTTTGAGATAGAAAAAGCAAACACTATACCAGAAATAGCCCATTTTGGATTTGATATAGAAAATAAATACAGATTTTTTGTTTCTCTAGATGAAAATGGAATTTTATTTATGGAAGAGTTTTTAAAAGAAAATATGATTAACATAGAAAATTCACATAGTTATGTTGTAGAAAGTTTTAAAAACATATTTGAAAAAATGTTTAATGAGTTAAATCTAAAAACATCTCCTGTATCTTCTACACTCCCAAAGTTTTATAGCCTTCAACTGCTTAATATTAAATTTTTTGCTAAAGTATTAGATGAAAATATAACTTTAGATATATATCTTGATGAATCTTTATTTGAAAGTGAAAATATATCAAAACATATACTTATAAACCCATCAACAAAAGAATTACAAAGTTTATCTAAACTCTTAACTAAGGTTTTAAATTGATAGATGAAAACTATCTGATAGAGGCTATTAAAGCGAAGTTTAAAAATGCAAAAGTTTACCCCTGCAAAGAGTTAAACATATCTAAGCAGTTTTATAAGCTTGGAGATGAGCTATATATAAAGGCAAAATTTTTTGTTAAAGAGATGTATCTAAAAAATGACACAAAATGGGGAGAAAAGTTCTATGAAGAAATTTTTAAACAGCCACCTAAACTTAAGGATATAGTTGATTTTGTTAATATAAAAAACTGTATTTGTGTTGATATAGATGCTCCTTTAGATATTGTTATTTTAAAAAGAGAAGTTCAAAAAAAGGTTTCAAAAGGTTTTTCAGTTAGAATATTTAAGAAAAAGATTTCAGCTTCTACAGTTAAAGAAATAGGAAGTTCATCAGAATTTTTTATAGAAAACAGTAAAGTTGAAATATTAAAAAATGATAAAGTGGTTGCTTATGGTATATTACAGAATAAGGAAGGTAAAACATTCCTTAAGATTACAGAGGTCTTAGAGTAATGCTTTATTATACTGTTTTACTTCCTTGGGTAGTTTACTTCTTTTTAGAAAGAATATTTTTTGGAAAAAATAATAGATATCTATTTTTACCTGTTTTATTCTTGTTTTTTTCTTTAAGTTTTTTGTCTATACAGCATTATGAATTTGCAGAGATTTTTCTTTTTTTGTATTTTGTTTTTCTACATTTTTACTTTTTAAGGAATTTATCTTTCCAAGTTAAATTTTTACTCTCATTTTGGTATTTTTCTTTATTTATTTTTTATATTTATGCAGAAGGAAAAGTAGATATAGGATTTTTTATCCCCATAACTCTTATAACCTTAGCAATTCGTCCATATAAGAGACTTTTAGATGCAGTTTTCTGGATAGGAATTATAGTTTTAAATATTGCTGTCAGTTTTTTCTACCTTCAGTATTTACCTTTATCTGCATCTTTATTCTCATTTTTTATGTTAAATCTAATAGTTAGGAGATTTTTAATAAAAACAGAAAAAGATAAACTTAATTATAAAAAACTTATAGAAAGAGCATTACAGACAGAAGTTCAAAACAAACTGTCCCAAGCAGAAAGCCATCTAGAAATAACAACTAAAAAATTAAAAGCAATTTTCAAAATAAGTAATTACACAGTTTCAACAACAGATATAAATCTAATGGCAGAAAGAATACTAGATGGTCTTTTAAATATTGGCTATACAGGTGTTGTTGTTTATATAGATAGTAAAAATATTTTAAAAAAAGGAGGATATTTCCCAAATTTTAAGCAGTTTAAAGAGGATATAAAATTTGGTAAGTGGCAGGAATATAAAAAATCTTACATTAATGATGATGAGCGATTTTTAATACTTCCCTTACAAGTGGGAAAAGAAAAGCTAGGGTTTTTAGCAGTTTACAAAAAAGATGGGCTTCCATCTAAAGAAGTTGAGTATTTATCTACATACACAAACTCTGTAGCAATTGCAGTTGCAAATATTACCCATTTTGAAGAACTTATAAAGCTACAGGAACTAACCTATAAAGTTTTTGAAAATCTAGATATAGGCATTGCAGTAGTTGATGAAAATCTAAATATGGAAATGGTTAATGAAGCATTCAAGCAAATGTCTTCATTTAAGGAAAACGAAAGAAATATTATAGAAATTCTTCCAGAAATAACACATTTACATAAAGATTTAATTAAAGTTAAAGAAACACTAAAGCCATTTGAGACAGAGTTAGCTTCATTAAATCAGAAGGGAAGAACATTTAGAATTAAAATATTACCTTTAGTTGTAGAAGAATTAGAAACCCCTAAAATAATAATACTTGTAGAAGATATCACAGAAAAAGAACAATTGGAAAATCAAATTATAGAAACAGAAAAACTTGCAGTTATAGGTAAAATGGCAGCAGGGTTATCTCATGATATTAAAACTCCATTAGCAGTTATAGAAAGTGCGGTATTTAGAATTAAAAAGAGAGTTGGAGAAAATGAAGAAGTTCTACAGTTTTTAGAAAAGATAAAACAGCAAACCAAAAGGGCAGAAAAAATAATAAATAGGCTATTAAACTATGCAAAACCATCTTATTGGCAAATAGAGTACACAAATCTTAAAGAAATTTTAGAAGAAGCTCTAGAAATAGCACTTCATTCAAAAGATAGTAAATTGAAAATAGAAAATATAGATATAAAAACAAATATTGAGGCAGATTTATTTGTAGAAGGAGATAAAACAGCTTTACAACAGGTATTTATTAATCTAATTATAAATGCCTTTGAAGCTATAGAAGGAAAAGGAATCGTAGAAATTTCACTAGATAAGGATGGAGATTATGCAAAAGTTATAATAAAGGACTCAGGAGTAGGTATATCACAAGAAAACTTGAAGAAAATATTTGATCCATTTTACACAACCAAAGAAAGAGGCACAGGATTAGGACTAGCAGTCGTTAAAAGAATTCTTGAAGACCATATGGGAGCAATAGAAGTTATGAGCAAAAAAGGAGAAGGAACTACGTTTATAATAAAATTACCATTATCAAAAGAAAAACCGTAAAAGGGGAATAATGGAAACCAGAGGAAAAATACTTCTTGTTGATGATAATGAGGAGCTTTTAGAATTACTTGGTGGTTCACTGCAAGATGAAGGGTTTGAAGTAAAACTAGCTAAAAACGGTGCCGAAGCTTTAAAAATCTTAGAAGAGGAAGATTTTGATTTAATTTTAACAGATGTAGTTATGCACAATGTAAGTGGAAAAGAATTGCTAGAAAAAGTTCAAGAAACAAAGGAGTATATAAGTGTAATACTAATGACTGCCTATGCAAATATAGATGATGCAGTTGCGTGTATGAAATATGGAGCTTTTCATTATCTACCAAAACCTGTTAGATTAGATGAACCAAAAGTAATGAAACTTATAGAAGAAGCTATAGAAAAAACAAGGCTAAAAAAGGAAAATAAACTATTAAAAGAAAAATTAAAGCAGTTAGAAGAAAGCAAAACATCAAACATAATCACAGTTAACCAGTCTATGAAAAACCTATTAGAAAGACTAAAAAAAGTTGCTCTGTTTGATTACCCTGTTTTAATAACAGGAGAAAGTGGGACAGGTAAAGAGCTCTTTGCAAGGGCTATTCATGATCTAAGCCCAAGAAAAGGTAAACCATTTATTGCTATAAACTGTGCTAGTATTTCCCCAGAGATAATGGAAGCAGAATTTTTTGGGTATAAAAAAGGAGCTTTTACAGGGGCAGATAAAGACAAAAAAGGTGTAATAGAAGAAGCAAATGGTGGAACTTTGTTTTTAGATGAAATTGGAGAAATGCCTCTTAATATACAAAGTAAATTTTTAAGATTTTTACAAGAAAAAAAGATTAGAAGGATAGGAGAAGCACTAGAAAAACCTATTAATGTTAGAATCATATCAGCAACAAATAGAGATTTAGAGAAATTAGTTAAAGAAGGGAAATTCAGGCAAGATTTATACTTTAGAATTTCAAACATAAAAATACATATACCTCCTTTAAGAGAAAGGCGAGATGATATTCCAGCTCTTATTTACCACTTTATAGAAAAGTTTAACAAAGAGAATGCAGAAACAAAAATAATTAAAGGTATAACTCCAGAGGCTTTAGAAATCTTAATAAACTACGATTGGCCAGGAAATGTAAGGGAACTTGAAGGAGCAGTAAGTAGTGCATGTATATTTGCAAATGAGTATATAAATGTAGAAGATTTACCAGATTATATAATAGCAAACTCAAAGAATGAGTTTAGTTTTGCATACAATGAGGCAAAAAAAACAAACGAAAAAAAATTCATGGAAAAATACTTAAGAATGCTTTTAACAATAACCAAAGGGAATATTACCCAAGCAGCAAAACTTGCAGAAATAGAAAGACAATCACTACAAAAATTACTCAAAAAATTTAAAGTTAATCCAGAAGAGTTTAGAAAAAGAAAATAGCCCCAAAAGGGGCTACAGGGTTTATTTATTCATAAGTTCTACAGCTTCTAATATTTCTAATGCAGACTCATGTAGGGAAGTTTTTCCAATATAACCAGCAAGTCTAGCAACAGCTATTTCCTTTTCAAAAGTCTCTTTATCTAATCCTGATATTTTTATAGCTTCTTCCCAATTTTTAGGTAGTATTCTAACCTTTCTTTCTTTAACATATAGATTTCCAACTTGTTTTATAGCCTGTAGAATTCTTACTATAACAGGGTTTATTGGATTGGCAATTCCTTCAGGAACTCCAGAAAGTGCTTTTTTGATTAGTTTTCCAGCTTCAGTTAATGCAAGTCCACCATTTGGTAAAACATCTAATATATATCTTGCCTCAAGTTTATTAACTGCATATTGAACTTCTTCTTTTAAAGTTTCATCAAATTCTTTGAAAAGTTCATCTAAAAACATTCCATATTCAGGAATTTTGTGTAATACCATAAGCTCAAATCTTGTTAAATGTGGAAGTCTGTAAATGTTGTATGCAAGTTCTTCATAAAGCTTTCCAGATTTTGTTGGATAACCACCACCAACTAAATGTTCATTTACAGCCTCTTCATACCATTTGTAGTTTGGAGCTCCAAATTGTGTTTTTGTGATAGATATTGCTTTAACAGCATCAGATTTTATTTCTCTAACACCTTTTTCTTTAATATCTTTTAACACTTTTTCTCCATATTCAGTAAATTTGTAAACAACTTTTCCAGTTTTCTCATCAATTTCAGAAGAAATTAAATTAAATGCCTCAAGTGAGTATAAGCTTTCTTTTACAGTATCAAATAATCTTTCATACCATTGATTTCCTTTTTCCCAGAAATGTTTAAATAGTTCTTCTAAGTTTTTAACTTCTGCCCATTTTTTCTTAAGCTCTTCTTTTTTCTGATAGCCCATAGCTTGATTTATCATTCTTCCATACCATTCTTTTAAGTGCTTATACTCTTTGAGAGGCTTTTCAAGTAAGAAGTGAACAATCTCCTCTGCAGTAGGAACAATTTCAGGATTTTCTTTGTTTTTCTCCCAAACCTTTTCTATTCCAATTAATAGTTCTGCATCTAAAGTTTCTAAATTAAATGTTTTAACTGGTCTGTAAACTTTTTCGCTCCAAAGATGGTAAACTTCAACTAATGCTTCTCCTGCAGGTAATAATTCTCCTTTATCGTTAATAAATGCTAAAGCCTCTAGAACTTCTCTTTCCTGGTCAGAAAGCGCTTCAATTCCACTATCTAATACTTTTAAAAGAGAATACATATAATCTTCATTTATAACTGTTTCAAAAGCTGGTGCTAAAGTTTGGCAAGCCTTTTGAACTGCTTGTCCTAAACCTGATAATGTATAAACATCAGAGTTTGGAACAGAGAAAGATATTAATCTCATACTTTCTAGTAATAATGGAAATCTACCGTGTTCTGGAAGTACACTTGTTTCCGCAGGACCAGTTGGCATTGAAGCAATATAATTTGCAAGATCTTTAGAAATTTCTAATCTTGGTTTTGCATTCTGATAAATTTCATAAACAGATTTTGCATATTCATTTATTTCTTTAAACCAACCTTTTTTTTCTTCATGGGTTTCTTGAGCAAATCCTCTTTCCTTTAGAGCTTCAAAAATTTCTTCCCTAGTAAGCCCTCCACTTTTAATAGAGCTTTCAATCATTGCTATAACTTCAGAACCTATCCATCTAAATTTATCATCCCACTCTGATGGATGTTTGATAAGTCCTTTTTTTACCATTTCTTCTAATAAATAAACTAAATTTCTACCCCAATAAGTTAAAACATACTCAATAGGGCTTGAACCTTGCTCTAAAAGATTTTGAAGCTCAAGTTCAATATAAGGCTCTTCTTCAGCTTTTACAGTTATCTGACAAGCAAGACCTTTTTCTTCTTGGGATTTTGCATTGAGTAATGCAAGTGCGTGTTCTTTTCTGATAATCATTTAGATATACCTCCATTTTGTTTTTTTTATTTTCTAATATAACATTATAGCTCTATTAATCAAAATTGTCAAAAAATATTAGTGTTTTTTTATAAAAAAATCTAAATTATTTTTCGTAATGCATTTATGAATTTTTTATTCTCCTCCATAGTTCCAACAGAAACCCTGTAATATCCATCAACTCCAAAAGCAGGTCTAATAGCAATCCCTTTTTTTAATAATTCGGCATATAAATTATTAACAGGAGATTTAAACATCACAAAATTGGCAAAGGATGGAATAAAATGAATATTCAGTTTTTCAAGTTCTTCATATAGATATTCTTTTCCTATCTCATTTTGAGAAACACTATATTCAACAAATTTCTGGTCTTTTAGAGCTTGAATTGCTCCTATTTGGGCTAAATGGTTTGTATTAAAAGGTTGTCTAACTTTTTCTAAGATTTTGATAATTTCTTTATCTGCTATACCGTATCCAATTCTTAAACCTGAAAGTCCATAAGCTTTTGAAAAAGTTCTTGTGATTATTACATTTTTCTTTGGAACTTTAGGATTTATTGGTTTTACATAATTTATACCATTTGGAACGCCATGAAGTTTTGCGTATTCAAAATATGCTTCATCTATTACTAACAAAATATCTTCAGGTAAGTTAATTATAAAATTATCAAATTCATCCTTTAAATTTGCTACTCCTGTAGGATTACAGGGATTATCTATAAATATTATCTTTGTTTTTGAAGAAATATTTTCTAATAGCTTATTTAGATTTCTAGAAAAATCCTTTTCTACAGGAACTTCTTTAATAGTAGCTCCCTGTATTAAGGAAACAATTTTATACACTATAAATGAATATTGAAAAATTAACACTTCATCTCCTTCTTTTAAAAAAGCCCTAGCTATCATATCTAAAACTTCATTTGAACCATTCCCAAAAATTATCTCATCTTCATCTACAGCTAAAAATTTAGAAAGTTCTTTTCTTAGATAATACGCTCCTCCGTCAGGATATCTGTTTATACTTAAAGTTTCTCTTTCTATAGCCTTTTTTACAAACAAGGAGATGAAGTGTTAATTTTTCAATATTCATTTATAGTGTATAAAATTGTTTCCTTAATACAGGGAGCTACTATTAAAGAAGTTCCTGTAGAAAAGGATTT
>QNYP01000160.1 GCA_003978675.1 Hydrogenothermus sp. | reverse complement strand
CATTCTTCATAAGATTTACAAGAGTATCGATAACTTCTTTGTTAATTCTTCCTTGGATTTCCATTTCGCAACTCCTATTTAGTAAATATTTACTGATATATATTTTAACATTTGCAAAAGGAGCTATCTATTGAAAAAAAGGGCAGTTTTTTTAGACAGAGATGGGGTTATAAATGAAGACAAAGGTTATGTTCACAAAATAGAGGATTTCTTCATATATCCCCAAGTTTTTCCGGCTTTAAGAAAACTTCAAGAAAATGGATTTAAATTAATCGTTATAACAAACCAGTCAGGTATAGCAGTTGGATATTATACAGAAGAAGATTTTCATAACATAACGAAATATATGCTTAGCTTACTTGAAAAAAAAGGTATAAAAATAGAAAAGGTTTATTACTGTCCACATCATCCAGAAGGAATTATTCCTGAACTTAAAGTGAAATGTGATTGTAGAAAGCCAGAAAGTGGAATGATAAGACAAGCAATAAAAGAATTCAATATAGACCCTAGTAGTTCTTTTCTAATTGGTGATAAAGAAACAGATATAATGGCTGGTCATAAAGAAGGTATAAAATCAATTTTAGTAAAAACAGGACAAGGAATGAAATATGTAAAAGACACTAAAGCAGATTTTGTAGCAGAAAATATTCTTGATGCAGTTGAAAACTTTATATTGAAAATATAAACTTTTATGTTAAATATATATCAGTAAATATTTACTAAATAGGAGTTGCGAAATGGAAATCCAAGGAAGAATTAACAAAGAAGTTATCGATACTCTTGTAAATCTTATGAAGAATGTAATTGGAGTTCAAACTGTAAATATTGTTTTGAATAAACTAGGTAATACAGATAACAAAGAAGGTAGAGAAATAATTTATACTTTTGCAGAGGAAGCTCAAAATTTGCTTGGTAAAAATGGAGCTTATGCTGCTTTAAGACAAGTAGGAAGGGATTTAGCAAAAGCTTTAATGAAACAGCATCCTAGAGAAGAATGGGATTATGTTTTAGAAACAGCTTTAAATAATTTTGGTTTCGCTAAAAAAATAGAAAAAGAAAAAGATTGTGCCTTTATTTGTGGTTGTGTATTTTTTGAAATTTTAAATAAAAATGGTTTTGCACCTATACAACATGCTGTATGCTGGGCTGGCTGGGGATTTATAGAAGGATTTGTTAAAGAAATGAAAGGAGTTAAAGGAATTAAGTGGAAAGAAAGAAACTTTAAAGAAGAAAAGTGTAAATTTGAATTTATCTTTTAAATTAATTTGTTAAAAAATTATTTACCAGTTCTTTACTCGTACAGAATTTCCTATTACAAATGCACTGCTTAACACCATAGCCAATGCTGCCAAAATTGGATTCAGGTTTCCTGTTAAGGCAAATCCTATTCCTATTATGTTATAAATAAATGCCCAGAATATATTTGTATAAATTACCTTTTTAACTTTTTTTGCTAATAAAAACATTAAAGGTACTTTTCTTAAATCGTCGCTTACTAAACTTACATCTGCACTTTCTTTTGTTATGTCTGTCCCGCATCCCATTGCTATTCCAATGTCTGCTTTAGATAAAGCTGGAGCGTCATTTATACCATCCCCAACCATTGCGACTGTTAGACCTTGTTTTTGGGCTTTTCCTATTTCTTTTATTTTATGTTCTGGCAATAATCCTGCTTTTATTTCTTCTATTCCTAGTTTTTCTTTTAGAATTTTTGCAAAATAAGGTGTATCCCCTGTTAACACTGCCACTTTTATTTTTAGTTTTCTAAGTGCTTTTATTGCTATTGGTGCTTCATCTTTTATCTTTTGGGCAAATGTTACAACTCCTAAAACTTTTTCATCAGAAAATATAAAAACTGGTATTTCTGCGTCTTTTTCTGATAGTTTTTCAAACTTTTCTAGCTCTTTTGGAATTTCCAATCCTAGCTTTTCTAAAAATTTTCTGTTTCCTATGTATAGTTTTTCGCCATTTACTTTACCTTCTATTCCAAATCCAAATATTGTTTTAAAATCTTCTACTTTGTAATTACATTTTATTCCTTTTTGCTTACAGTATTGGACAAAACTAAATCCTAATGGATGTTGTGAATAGCTTTCTAAACAGCAGGCTTTAGCTAAAACTTTTTCATCAATTGCTTTAACCCTGTGAACTACCATAAATCTTTCTGTTATTGTACCTGTTTTATCAAAAAATACCTTTTTTACTGATGATAACTTTTCTAAAATATCTGCTCCTTTTATTATTATTCCTTCTCTAAATGCTTCACTTAATCCTATCCAAAGGGCAAGAGGTGCTCCTATACTAAAAGCACAAGGACAGGATATTAGTAAAACAGACATAGAAACAATTAAAGCTCTTTCAAAACCTTCTACCATATACCAGTATGCAAAAGCTCCTGAAGCAAGGGTAAGCATTACTGGTAAAAACCACGCTGCAACTGTATCTGTAATTCTTGTTATTGGAGCTTTTGAGTTTCTAATTTCCTTCATCATTTCTATAAATTTGTTTAGTGTCCATTCCTTTTGAGGTTTATTTACCTTGATTTTTAAAAATCCATCTGTATTTATTGTCCCTGCGTAAACTTCATCTCCTTCCTTTTTTAGAACTGGCTTATTTTCTCCTGTAAGCATAGACTCATCTATATAAGATTTCCCATCTATCACAACTCCATCTGCAGGGATTTTTTCTCCAGCTTTCACTATAACTAAATCTCCAACTTTTAACTGTTCTACTGGTATCTCAAATTGTTTTTCTTCTCTTTCTACCACTGCTTTATCTGGTGCAAGTTTTAAAAGTTCTTTCATAAAATTAGAGGCTTTTACTCTAGATGATGTTTCTAAATATCTACCAAATGTAACTAGAACAAGTATCATCGTTGCAGTTTCAAAGTATATAGATGGTTTATTTGTAAAAACTGAATAAACAGATAGAAAATAAGCAGAAAAAGCTCCTATAGCTATTAGAGTATCTGTATTGAAATTTAGCCAGTTGTGCCTAGAAAATGAATTTTTTAAAATTGGAATTCCAAGGAGTAGCATTACAGGTGTAGCTAAGATTAGTATTAAATATTTAATTAACTTTGTAAAAGCCTGTGCTTGAGGGTCATCTGGTGTTAAATGAGCTCCATATAAATATGTAGACAGCATAAAAACTAGCATTGCTAAAAAATAACCAAAACCAAACTTTCCTAAAAAAGCAACAGCATTTCCTTCTTCTCCTCTTAATCCTGTAGTTTTGTGTATTAAATAACAACCAAAACAACAAAAATCTTCAACCTGTCCATTTCCTATATCATATCTTAATGATTTTCCTGTTATTGGTATTCCACATTGATAGCATTCTTTATTTTTATGTTTGATTTCCATTTTATTTTACCTCGTAAATATGTTTCCTTTACTTTTGTAAATTTAAATCCTCATCTTCAGGAAGATAATAAACTTCTTTTAAATATAATCCTTCCGGGGGAGCTATAAACATACCTTTTGATGGGTCATTTGCTTTTATGATTTCTTTGAATTTTTCTATGTCTAATCTACCTGTTCCTATATGAACTAGATGTGCTACTATCTTTCTAACCATATACCTTAAAAAATGTGAAGCAGAGATTTCAAACTCTAAAACATTACCATCGTATTTTAGGCTTAAATGGCGTATATCAATTTCTTCTCTTAAATAATCTCCATCTTTAGCCATACTTTTTAGTTTTTTGATTGGTCTTAAAAATTCTATAGCTTCTTGTATTTTGGTAATATTAATTTTTTTTGAAATATACCAACCAAAACCTACTAAGAATGGGTCTGGTTTTGTGTAAACTTTGTAAATATAGGTTTTCCCTTTTGCAGAAAATCTGGCATTAAACGATAATGGAACTTCTTTACAGTTTACTATTGCTATATCTCTTGGCAAGGTTGCATTTAGATACTTTTTTATCTTTTCTGGTTCAAAGTATTTTGTTGTTTTAAAATTTGCAACCTGTCCTAATGCATGAACTCCAGCGTCTGTTCTACCTGATGCTATTAGTTTTGGTTTTTCTTTGATAAAAATTTGAAGGGTATCTTCTATTGTTTGCTGAATAGTTATATGTTTAGGCTGTCTTTGCCAACCGTAGTATCTAGTTCCAATATATTTTATTGTTAGTTTGTAATTGTGTTTATATTGCATCTTATTTGGATAACTGATTTATTAACTCCCTTGCATGTTCTAAACTTTTTTCGTTAATTATACCACTTAGCATTCTTGCTAATTCTTCTTCTCTTTCTTTTTTAGAAACTTTTTTGACAATAGCTTTTGTTTTTCCATTGTCAGAAAATTTATCAACTACATAATGGCTGTCTGCAAATACTGCAACTTGTGGAAGATGTGTAATTAGTATTACCTGAAAATTTTCTGCTAATTTTTTGATTTTTTTGGCTAAATAAATTGCAGTTTTCCCACCAATTCCTGCATCTATTTCATCAAATACAACTGTATCTGTAGACTGGTTTGATATTAGTTTTAAAGCAAGTGAAATTCTAGAAAGTTCTCCTCCAGAAGCAGTTTCATTTAATAAAGAAGGCTCTATTCCTGAATTTGCAGAAAACAAAAATACAACTTCATCTTTTCCATATTTGTTTAATGGAATTTCTTTTATATCAACAACAAATTTTGCATCTTTTAAAGCTAATTCTTTCAAATGATTTTCTATCTTTTTTTCAAACTCTTTAGCTTTCTCTTTTCTAATTTTTGAAATCTCATCTGCTAAATTATTAACTTCTTTTTCTAAAGATTTTAATTTCTCTTCAAAGTTTGGAATTTCATTATCTAGATTAGTTAAATTTTCAAGCTCTGTTTTTATTTGTTCTTTTAGTTTTATAAGTCCGTTTAAATCTGTTTTATATTTAACTTCTAAACTATTTATCAGGTTTAACCTTTCTTCTAGCTTGAAAAGTTCTTCTTCATCTATATCAAAATCTATTTTAGTTAAGGTATAAAATGCTTCTTTTATTAAACTTTTAGCTTCTTCTAAATAGTTTAGAGATTCATTTATTTCTTTACTTATCGATGCAAAGCTAGATAAATTTTTTATACTGCTTGATATTTGCTCTTCTACACTTTCTTCTTTGTCAAATAAGTTAAAAATTGTTTCCTCAATAGCTATTTTTATATCTTTTAGTGAGGATATATATTCATATCTTTCTTCTAATTCTTGTTTTTCATTTTCTTTTAGGTCTGCTTCTTCAAGCTCTTTTAACTGGAATTTTAAAAATTCTATCTCTCTAGCCCTTTCTGCTTGTTTTTCTTTTAGTTCTTCTAAAGTTTTCTTAATTTTTGTGTATTCTGCAAATCTTATTTGGTATTCCTTTAGCAGTTGAGATAGATTTGCAAATGTATCTAAAACTTGTCTATGGTAATCTTTGGAAAACAAATACTGTTGGCTGTGCTGTCCGTGGATTTCTATTATATCTTTTGTTGCTTCTAAAATTGTCGAGAGAGTGGCTCTTCTTCCATTTAGAAAATACTGGCTTTTTCCATTTTTTATCGCTCTTGAAACTATAAGGGTGTTATCTTCTGAAAATTCATTATTTATATCTTCGAAAACAAGCTCTACATAATCTCTTTCCTGAAACTTACCCTTTTTCCCTAAAACAAAATCTATTGCATCTATAATTAGAGATTTTCCTACCCCTGTTTCACCTGTAAAGACATTTAAACCATCTAAAAGCTGTATATCTATATTTTCCAGATATAAAAATTTCTTTATATGTATATTCTGAAGCATAGGAAATATTATAATTCAAATTTTATACATGATTACTATAAATAATCCTTATATAAAATTGAAAGATTGTTAATCCTAAATAAAAAATAAGAATCAATGATGAAAATGTATATGCTAATACTTTTTTTATACCAGAAACTTCAAAAAATCCTAATCTTTTCCACATTATAAAACCACTCCAGAATACGGCTATAAATGGAAATATATAAAATATTCTCAACCATTTATCTTTATGTGTTGCAATAGGTTCAACTTTTATATCAAGAAAAAAAGCTTGAGCAAACCCATTTACTATTTCATGATAGTAATGTGTAAAGAAAAAAGTAAAGACATGAGATAAACTTCCTATTATCATAAGAGGTGCTAAAGCATAACCAAGATTTAAAAATACTTCTTTAAAGGGTTTTTTTAATATCTTTGCAGATATGTAAAAACCTCCTAAAACTAATACTAATGTAATAGACATTGCCATAACTAAAGCCATTAAACCTATCCAATCAAAAGGTTTCCCAATACCTGTAGTTTCTTCAAGCCACTTTCCTATATTTACCCATGGAAGTTCATCTCTTATATATGAATGTCCTAAACCATGGTGAAATCTCATTGTTATTGTAATTACTGCAAGAAAAACAATATAAATCCAAACTTCCCAATAGTTTGGTTTTTTAATTTTCTCAAATAAAGAATAAGACCATTTCTTTATGGAATACTTTATTCCTTTACAACTTCCAGCACATTCCATACAAAGCGTGCAAGTTTCCATAGATTTATTGCTTTCGAATTTGTATGGACTTAACTTATAAGGACAGGCAAAAGCACAATCGGGTTTATTACAAACTTGATTGCATAGTGGTTTATTATATGCAGAAAGCCAAAAAAATCCCACCCTTGAAAATGCTGGAGAAATTCTTCCAATAGGACAAAAATATTTACAAAAAACTCCGTTTGAATATAAATAAGAAGTAATAACAGCCATAGAAAAAAACATAAGAAAAAATAATGCTGTAATAAATGAACTTCTAAATATTCCGGGAAAAACATAAAGAGGTACCCAATAAACAAAGATAAGTAGTGAAAACCCTATATATGGATTTTTTAAAAACTTTGGTATTCGGTTTTTTAAACCATATTTTTCAACAGTTCTTACTAAAAAACCAAGAGGACATATCATACAAAATATATTTCCTAAAAAAGGCAATGTTATAACCATAAAAAAAGGCCAGAAAAAACCCCAAAACAAACCTGTTGTAAATATATTATCTGGAGAAAAAATTCCCCATAAAATTGCATATAGAACTAAAATTAACAATAATAATCTTAAAAAACTTAAAAAATTTGTATTACCTATTGTTTTATACAAAATGTCAAACTTAAATATATCATTTCCTTCTCTTTCTAAAGGAAAATCTTTAAATTTTCTCATTTTAAGTCCTTAATTAAAATTTATAAGAAGCCCTTACCATATAGGTTCTTGGAGGTGCTGGATAAATATAATAATCATCTGTTGTATCACTTTTTACATATTGGGCAGCATATTTTTTATCAAATAAGTTTCTTATGTCTAGTAATATTTCAAATCTTTTTCCTTTTTCATAACCAACCATTAAATTTGTTATGTTTTTGTAATCATCATATTTTTCAGTGTTCGCATTATCTACATAGTAAGGTCCCCACGTATTGATTTCAAACCTAAATTTAAGACCTTTTTTTGTTTTCCCTGTTAGGAAAACACTATACATATAATCTGGAATATAATACATTTTATTTCCACTAAAATTATAGATAGTGTTTTCCTAACAGGGAAAAAAAAAAAGGTCTTAAATTTAGGTTTGAAATCAATACGTGGGGACCTTACTATGTAGATAATGCGAAC
>QNYP01000159.1 GCA_003978675.1 Hydrogenothermus sp. | reverse complement strand
AACAACGCCTGTATGTAAAGCCAAGTTCCTCCAACAACAATTGGAGTTTTACCTTTATTCTGTATTTCTTTTATCTTTTTGTTTGCTATATTCAAAAAATCTTGGACTGAAAAATTTTCATTTGGAATACCACACTATGTAATAGATGTAGTTTATCCAAATGAAAATTTTTCAGTCCAAGATTTTTTGAATATAGCAAACAAAAAGATAAAAGAAATACAGAATAAAGGTAAAACTCCAATTGTTGTTGGAGGAACTTGGCTTTACATACAGGCGTTGTTATACGGTTTATCAGAAGCTCCTCCTGCAGATGTCAAAATTAGAGAAGAACTTTATAAAGAAAGTAGAGAAAGCCTTTATAAAAAACTATCAGAAGTTGACCCTGTTTATGCAAAAAAAATTCATATAAATGACAAAAAACGAATAGTTAGAGCTTTAGAAGTTTATTACCTAACAGGAAAACCTTTTTCTTCCTTTCATAGTTGGAACGAACCTTTGTATGATTTTGTTGGATTTGTTTTTAGCAGAGAAAGGTCTCAAATCATAGAAAGAATAGAAAAAAGGGTTGAGAAAATGTTTGAGCTTGGTTTAGTAGATGAAGTTAAATTTTTAATAGAAAAAGGTTTCAAAAATAGTTTAACTGCTATGCAGGCTATTGGTTATAAAGAAATCATTCCATATATTGAAGATAAAATTTCCCTTGAAGAATCTAAGAAACAAATCATAAAAAACACAAAAAATTTTGCTAAAATTCAAATTAGAACTTTTAAAAACAAATTTAAAGATAAAAACTGGTATCATTTAGATATAACAAACTGTAAAAATAAGGAAATTTTAGATAAAATTTTAGAAAAAATAAATCAAAAGGAGGAGAAAGAATGAACATACAAGATGAACTTCTTAATGAGTTAAAAGAGGAAGGTAAAGAAATAACTGTTTACCTTACTAGAGGAACCAGAATCACTGGAAAAGTTGTGGGAGCAGATCAGTTCACTATTTTACTTGATGTAAATGGCGAAAAACAGCTCATTTATAAACATGCTATAAGTACTATAGTAGTTGAAACTTAAGTTTTTATGAGAGCTATTTTAGTAGGAGTTCAAACAAAAAATAGAAATTCTTTAGAAGTTCGCCAGTCCCTTCAAGAAATGGAGGGGCTGGTTTTTGCATTAAAGGGAAAAGTTTTAGGTAAACTTTCCCAAAAAAGAGAAACTCCGGAACCTTCAACTTATATAGGAAAAGGAAAAGCAAAACAGCTTGCAGAAGTTGCAGAAGGAATAAAAGCAGATACAATTATTTTTGATACAAATTTAACTCCAGTTCAAATTTCAAATCTTGAAGAAATAACAAAATGCGAAGTTTTAGACAGAACAGACTTAATACTAAGAATATTCTCAGAAAGGGCAAAAACAAAGCAGGCTAAACTTCAAGTAGAACTTGCCACCTTACAGCATGAACTTCCAAGAATTTATGGAACTGCTGGTAAACATCTATCAAGGATAGGAGGAGGATATAAAACAAAAGGAGCCGGAGAAAAATATGGAGAAATAAGAGTTAGAGAAATTAAAAGAAGAATTACTAAAATAAAAAAAGAGTTGAAAGAAATCCAAAAACAAAGAAAAGAGCAAAGAAAATGGAGAAAATATAATCCTAATATATTAAAAGTAGCTTTAGTTGGATACACAAATGTAGGAAAATCTACACTTTTAAAAAGGCTAACCAAAAGAGAAACTTTCATTTCAGACCAGCTTTTTGCAACTTTAGACCCTAAAACTTCATTTATTATTTTTCCAGATATAGATAAAAAAGTTCTTCTAACAGATACTGTTGGATTTGTAAAAAATATGCCTAAGGAAATAATGGATGCTTTTATGTCTACCCTTGAAGAAGTAGAAGAAGCAGATTTAATACTGCACGTAGTTGATGTATCAGATGAAAAATGGCAGGAAAAAGTAGAAGTAGTTGATGAGATATTAAAAAAAATAGGAACATTAGATAAACCTCAGGTTCTAGTTTTAAACAAAGTTGATAAAGTAATAAATTCTCCAGAGCTTTTGGAAAATTCAGATGAAATACTTTTAACATCTGATAAAAAATCTGTAATTATTTCAACAGAAAAAGGCTGGAATTTAGACAAACTTTTTGAAATTTTAAAAGAGTATGCTAAAACAAAAACTTTAAGTTTTAAGACAAGTAAGGAGTATTAAACCGTTGGAATATTTTTTATTTGTTTTGGCTGGTTTTTTAGGCTCTTATCACTGCATTGGAATGTGTGGTTTTATTCCTCCGTTAATTCAGTATAAAAACTGGTTTTTAGGGAATATACTTTACAATTCAGGTAGGATTTTTACATACAGTTTTTTAGGTTTTGTAGCTGGATATATAGGAATGTTTTTTCACTCCTTGCAATTTCAGGTCTTGCAAAAAGGATTATCTTTATTTTTAGGAATTTTTATGATTGTTTTAGGTTTTCAAATCCTTGGTAATTTGAAAGATAAAGGTATTCCAGGACTAGATTTAATTTTTACAACTATTGCAGATATATTATCTAAATTTAGAAAGAACCCATTTTTTTTAGGAATGTTTAATGGTTTTTTACCCTGTCCTCTTATTTATGCAATGCTTATGCAGTCAGTTTTAGAAAAATCCCCAGTAAAAGGTCTTATTGTTATGACTTTATTTGGTTTAGGAACTGTTCCTGCTATGTTTTTTTCCAGTTTAGTTTTTAATAAATTGTCTCCAATTTTTAGGAAAAGACTTGCCGGTTTAAGTGGATTAATTGTAATTTTATTAGGAGTATTGGCTATTTTAAGAGCCTTTGGAATAGGACATCATCATTAAAATTATAGGAATTAACTGTGAATATAAAAATCCAATCTTTCGGAGCAACAGAAGGGGTTACTGGTTCTTGCCATTTGATTCAAGTAGGCAAACTAAAAATCCTTGTTGATTGCGGAATGTTTCAGGGTTTCGACGAAAATAAAAATTATAATCCATTTCCATTTGATCCTAAAAAAATTGATTATCTCATATTAACCCATGCTCATATAGACCATATAGGTAGAGTTCCAAAACTTGTTAGACACGGCTTTAGGGGAAAAATTATCTCTACAAAAGCAACAAAAAGAATAGCTAGAATTATGCTTTTAGATTCTGTTAGAGTTATGCTGGAAGAATATAAAACCCAATATAAAAAAGCATTAAGACGAGGAAATCCTGAAGATGTAAAGCCACCTATTTACTATGAAGATGATGTCTATGATGCAATGGAATCCTTTAAAATAGAGCTAGATTACCATCAGCCTTTTTATATCACAGATAATATAAAAATAACCTTTTTTGATGCAGGACACATTTTAGGTTCTGCCTTTGTAAAGTTTGAAATAAAGGAAGAAAATCAAACAAAAACTATTGTTTTTAGTGGTGATTTAGGATTAAAGAAAAGGCTAATAATAAAACCTATAGAGCCGTTAAAGAATGCAGATTTTGTTTACATTGAAACAACTTATGCAAATAGAAAACACAAAACTTTAGAAGAAACAATAGAAGAATTTAAAAGTGCTATTTTAGAATCATTTGAAAATGGGGGAAATATAGTAATTCCTACTTTTGCATTGGAGAGGTCTCAAGAAATTTTATTCGTTTTAAGGCAAATGTATGATGAGGGTATACTACCAAAATGTAGAGTATTTCTAGATAGTCCCCTTGCAATTTCTGCAACAAAAATATTTTTACAATTTCCTCAAGCTTTTAATGAGGAAACTCAAAATCTAATAAAAAAAGGAATAAACCCATTTGTTTTTCCATATTTAGAATTTACACAAACTGTAGAAGAATCAAAAAAAATTAATGAAATTAAAGAAGGAGCAATAATTTTAGCTGGAAGTGGAATGTGTAGCGGAGGAAGAATTAAACATCATTTAAAACATAATTTATGGAGAAAAGAAAGCAGTATTATTTTTGTAGGATATCAAGCAAAAGGAACATTGGGAAGACAAATTATAGACGGAGCTAAAACAGTAAAAATCTATAATGAAGAAATTGCAGTAAAAGCAAAAATTTACACAATAAATGGATTTTCTTCTCATGCAGACCAGCCAGTTTTATTTGATTGGCTGAAAGGTTCTTTAGACAAACTACAAACAGTTTACCTTATTCACGGTGAAAAAGAAGTAATGAAAGCCTTTAAAGATAAACTAAAAAATGAATTAAATCTGAAATCTCACATAGTAAAATATGGCGAAACAATTTATATTTGATAAAATTTTTATAAAATCTATTCATAGGAGGTCTTAAATGTTTAATGAGGAACAATTTTTTAAAGATGATAAGCTGGTAATAGGAGATAGAGAGTTTACATCTAGGCTTATCGTCGGTTCAGGAAAATACAAAGATTTTGAAGAAACAGCAAAAGCAACAGAAGCTTCTGGTGCAGAGATGATAACTGTTGCAGTTAGAAGGGTTAACATAACAAATCCAGATGAGCCAAATCTACTTGATTACATAGATACTTCTAAAGTTATGATTTTACCTAATACAGCAGGTTGTTATACAGCAGAAGAAGCTGTTGTTACTGCAAAACTTGCCAGAGAAGCTTTAGGACACGGATTTGTAAAATTAGAAGTTATCGGAGATCAAAAAACCCTTTATCCAGATATGACAGAAACTTTAAAAGCTGCGGAAATACTGGTAAAAGAAGGATTTACAGTTCTACCATACATAACAGATGACCCAGTTATGGCTAAAAAATTTGAAGAAATAGGCTGTGCTGCAGTAATGCCTTTAGCAGCTCCAATAGGTTCAGGTCTTGGGCTTCAAAATCCTTACAACATCTTATTTATAAAAGAAGCAGTAAACATACCAGTTATAGTTGATGCAGGAATTGGAACAGCTTCAGATGCAGCGATAGTTATGGAGCTTGGAGTAGATGGAGTTTTAATGAATACAGCAATAGCTCAGGCTAAAGACCCTATAAAGATGGCAGTTGCAATGAAATATGCAGTAAAAGCAGGTAGACTTGCATACCTTGCAGGAAGAATTCCTAAAAAAATGTATGCATCTGCATCTTCTCCAACGGAAGGTATAATAGGAAGATAAAATATGAAAAATACAAAACGGAAAGGGAGGTTTTTCCCTCTCTTTCTAATTTTATTATTTATTTTATTTTTTCTATACTTACTTGAAGAAATAACTCCAGCTATTTATATAAGCAACTTAAAGACGCAAAATTTACCTAAATTAACTTTTCCTTTTATAAAAAAGGACATAGTTTTTGGAGTTTTAGCAGATAACCATCAAAATTCTTTAATTTCAAGGGAAGACTTAAAAAATCTAAAAAACAAAGATTTAACAATATTTTTAGATAAAGATACTCCTGCTTACTTTGAAGGAAAATTTAATGACAAATACATATTTATTTTAGAAGATACAAAATGTAAACCCCTTTTTTCAGTAAAAAAACAAAAGAAAAAATTTTTATCAAAAATCAGAAACCTAAAGTTTTTACTTTTTTATAATCTAGACCAAGAATCAGCCTTTTATTACAAATACAAAAATCTAAAAAAAGATACAATTTTTACCCAGTTTGACCCTGTTAAAGACATATGTTTTGTAGGTAAAAATGAAGCAGTAGTTGAAGAAAAATTTATAAAAAATAATCAAAAATTCACCTATCCTGATATCAATTATCAAATAAATTTAATAAGAAATGTTATATATATTAAAGAAGACCATAACTCATTCTATAAGAAAAAATCAACTTATTTAAATGCAATCAACAATGGCCATTCTTATGTGTATTTCTACAAAGACCCAAATATAAACTTCATAGTAAAAACAAAAGATAAAGTTTATACATTTGGAAGTCTTATAAAAGTAGATAAAAGCCCAGTAATTTATTTTTCTGTAAATCCAAGATACATAACAGCAGTTTATATAAACGGTAAACTTGAAAATTACTATAAAGGAAGTTTTTCAATAATCCCAAAATCTGCAGGATACTATCAGTTTGTAGTATTTGATTACAAGTATAATTTTTTAAATTTATTCTTTAGTTTTGATATAGTTGCTATAACTAATCCTGTTTTCTTTGAATAATTTCTGAAATTTCTTTATAAGATATTGTTCCCTCTCTAACCATTAAAGGTTTTTCATTTTCAAATTTTACTATGCTAGAAGGTTTTCTGTTTTTTATTTCTCCAGCATCAAAGTAAAGGTCTATATTATCCTTAAAATACTTATAAGCCTCGTTTATATCACTAGCAGGTGTTAAATTTTGAGGATTTGCACTTGGAGCTATTACTGGAAAATTTAATTTTTGCAAAAGCTTTAAAATTAAACCTTCTTTTGGAATTCTAAAGGCTAAAGTATTTGTTCCTCTGTGTAAATATTTCCACTTTGATGGATTTTTTAAGTCTAAAATTACTGTAATTCCTCTATGCAATAAAACTTTTTTTTCTATTTCTGAAAGTTCAACATCAAAAGATTTTAAATCTTCTAAATTTTTTATAAGAATTAAATAAGGTTTGCTTGGAGTTCGTTTTTTTATTTTATAAACCTTTTCAACACATTCTTTGCAAAGGGCATTAGCTAAAATCCCATATAAAGTATCTGTAGGAAACACAATAATTTTGTTATTTTTAAGATAAGAAACAGCTAAAGATAAATCTTTACTTATAACACTGCTCATCTGAAGGGAATTTTCCTGTTTGAACTTCTTCTTTAAAAGCTTTTAAACCTTCTAAAAATAGTTTTTTACCTTCTACATATCTTTTTACAAACTTAGGAGATTTATCAAAAAATCCCATCATATCGTGAAAAACTAAAACTTGACCATCTGTTTCATTACAAGCACCAATCCCAATTGTTGGAATATCTAAAAACTCTGTTATTTCCTTTGCTAATTTTTTAGGAACTGCTTCTAAAACAATAGAAAAAACTCCTATTTGTTCTAAAATTTTTGCATCTTTTATAATTCTTTTTTGGTCTTCTTCTGTTTTTCCCTGAACTTTATAACCACCAAGAGCATGAACAGATTGAGGAGTAAGTCCCAGATGACCCATTACTGGAATTCCTGCATTTATCAACTTTTCTATTATATGGGCTATTTCTTCTCCTCCTTCTACTTTAATAGCATTGGCTCCTGTTTCTTTCATAATCCTTCCTGCATTTTCTAGGGCTTTTTCTGCATTTATTTGATAAGTTAGAAATGGCATGTCAACAACTATAAATGTATTTGGAGCACCTCTTCTAACAGCTTTTGCGTGGTATATCATTTCATCTAAACTAACAGGCAAAGTTGAGTCATATCCAGCAACAACCATACCAGCAGAATCACCAACTAAAATACAATCAATTCCTGCTTCTTCACATATTTTTGCAGACCAAAACTCATATAAAGAAATCATTGTTATTTTTTGTTTGTTTTCTTTAGCTTTTATAAAATCTTTTATTGTTTTCATTTTTCCTCGCTTACTCGTTTTCTTCTTGGATTTCTTTACATTTTATACAAAGGTTAGCAACAGGTCTTGCTTTTAGCCTTTCAAATGGAATTTCAGTATCGCACATTTCACATATTCCATAGGTTCCAGCCTCTATCTTAGCTAAAGAGTACTCTATTTTTTTCAGTAATTTTCTTTCCTTATCAAGCAT
>QNYP01000158.1 GCA_003978675.1 Hydrogenothermus sp. | reverse complement strand
GACTGTCAATTGAATGTATTCCTATCCCTATATTTTCTATCTCATAAACATCACAAAATGATGAAGCTATTGCTAAAAAATTGAGGTTTCTCATTGGAACAGTTGTTATTGGTGGTTGGTTTGGATAGTCTTCAGAAGGAACTTCTATATTTTCATCTGTTAATGCACTCCCTTCTATACCTTTTAGATGTGGTATTTCAACGATAAAATGTTTTTTAACATTGGCGAGTTTCACAAGCTCTTTTGCAAAATCAAGCTCTATTTTGTGTTTTTGCCCATAATCAAAAGATATTGCATATACTTCATCAAACTCTTTTTTAGCAAGCCATAAAAGAGTAGCACTATCCATTCCACCAGAAACAAGCACTATAATATTGCTAGCCATATAAAAACCTCAATTTTTTAGCAATAGCTTCATCATTTTGTGATGTTTATGAGATAGAAAATATAGGGATAGGAATACATTCAATTGACAGTCCTTATCCAGATTGTAGAGCAGAGTTTGCATCATCAGCAGAGGCGGTTATTAATGCATCATCTGTAATGGTAGCAAAAAAGAAAAACAGAATAAGGGTTTATACACCATTTTTAGGTATGACAAAAACAGATGTTTTAAAACTAGGTTTACAATTAGGCGTTCCATACGAAAAAACATACTCTTGTTATAAAGGGACAATTCCACCTTGTGGTGAGTGTGCTACCTGTAGACAAAGACAAGAGGCTTTTGAAAGCTTAGGACTAAAAGACCCATTAACTATAATAAAGTAAAGGAAACTAGGATGATGTTTTGTTTTGAGAGTGCTTTATTAGAAAGCTTAAACCAAAAGCAAGTCCAATACCAACAAGTGAAACAAGTAATATTAAAAGTAGTAAATAATTTTCAACTGTCATCTTTACAACCTCCAATACCTATTAAAAATATTCCTATGGTAAGATTTATTAAAAACCCAAAAAAAGCTATTAGTAATAATTTAGTGTCTAATTCACCTTTTACAAAAGGTTGTATTAAAGCAAAGATTACAAAAGCAACTGCTATATCTAAAAAAGCTTTTCCTGTTTCTTTAGAAATAGATTTCCAATCCAAAAAAATTTCTACCATAAAGATGAAACTAAAAAACTAACATAAGGAGCAAACCTTGACAAAAAAAGTAGTTATTGTTGAATCACCAAAAAAGGCTAGGGAAATACAAAAGTTTTTAGGTAAAGATTTTACAGTAAAAGCAACTGTAGGACATTTTAAAGACCTACCAGAAAAGGAAATGGGTGTAGATTTAGAAACTTTTGAACCAAAATTTGTTATAAAGTCCAAAAATCATAAAAAAATGCTTTCTGAAATAAAAAAATTAGCAAAAGATAAAGAAGTTTACATAGCAACAGACCCAGATAGAGAAGGATATGCAATTGGATACTTTATGTATGAAGAGCTAAAGAAAAAAGCAAAAGACATAAAAAGGGCGGAATTCCATGAAATAACGGAAAAACATATAAAGGAAGTAATAAAAAAAGCCCCTAAATTTGAAGAAACTAATTTTGGACTATTTAACGCATTTTTAGGTAGAAGAGTAGGAGATAGAATTGTAGGTTATACATTATCTCCTATTGCATCAAAAGAAATTGGAGGGAGGTTTTCTGTTGGTAGAGTTCAATCTCCAGCGGTTAGATTGATAGTAGAAAGAGAAAGAGAAATCCAAAACTTTAAACCTACGCCTTACTATGTTTTAACTGCGATTTTAGAAAAAGATAATAAACAATTCGAAACAACCTATGAAAAACAAAAAATAGAAAAAAAAGAAGAAGCACGAAAAATATTTGAAGATATCTCAAAAGAAGACTTTGCAATTGTAAAAGAAATTACACAAAAAGAAGTAAAACAAAAACCAAAGCCACCATTTACAACATCTACATTGCAACAAACAGCAAGCTCAAAACTTCGCTTTTCACCAGAAAAAACTATGATGCTTGCCCAAGATTTATTTGAAAATGGTTTAATTACATACCACAGAACAGACAGCGTTAGAATTTCCCAAGAAGCAATAAAAAGTATCAGAGAATTTATAAAAACCAATTTTGGAAAAGAATATTTACCATCTAGAGCAAGAAGTTATAAATCTAAAAATACACAGGCAGATGCACATGAGGCAATAAGAATTACCCATTTCGTAGATTTAAATAAACAAAAACAGTTAATACAAGAAAAAGGATTATCTGAAGACCATTTTAAACTGCTTAAACTCATTTATGAAAGAACTATTGCATCTCAAATGAGTGATGCCATATACAATAGAACAACTGCAGTTTTTGATATTGCAGGACACAATTTTAAAACAACTGGTTCAATATTAAAATTTGAAGGATTCAAAAAATTATATTTAGATGAAGAAGAAAACACAGAAGACAAAATATTGCCACCTCTAGAAAAAGGCGAAAAAGTAAAAAAAGTAAACCAAAAATTAGAAGAGAAACTAACAAAACCACCGCCAAGATACAGCGAAGGAAGTTTAGTAAAAAAACTTGAAGAGCTTGGAATAGGAAGACCTTCAACATATGCAACTATTATAAAAACAATAAAGGATAGAGGTTATGTTCTTAAAGAAGGAGGAAGTTTAAAGCCAACTCAATCAGCATTTGAGCTTATAGATTATCTAGACAGCCATTATAAATGGGTTATAGACTATGACTTTACCAGAAAAATGGAAGAATTTTTAGATTATGTGGAACAAAACAAGAAAGACTGGAAAGAGTTTGTAAAAGAGTTATACGAAAAGTCTACAAACAGAGAAAAATCTAAGATTTCAAGAAAAATGCTAAAGTATGCTCTAGATTTAGCAGAAAAACACGGTAAAGATATATCAAACATTCTAGATAATCCAGAAGAACTGAGTAAATTCATTGACCAGCATAAAGAAACAAAACCTTCAGAAAAGCAGATTGCCTATGCAAAATCCCTTGCAGAAAAAACAGGTTTAGAACTTCCTGAAGATGTTTTAGAAGATAAAGAAAAAATCAAAAAATGGATAAATAAAGCTAAAAAAGAAGCTATGAAAACATACGAGCTTTCAGAGAAACAAAAGGCAGTTCTAATAAAAAATGGAAAAGAAGATTTAATAAACCAGCCGGAAAAAGCATTAAAATGGTTAAATAGCTATTTTAAACAGAGAAGAAAAAGAAAGTGATAAAATTTTTATAGATATTTAGTAGAAAGGAGGAGTTTAATTGAAAAAGAAATTCAAAATTGCAGTTTTACCTGGAGATGGAATTGGTCCTGAGATAATGCAATCTGCATTAAAAGTTTTAGATGTAGTTAGTAAAAAATATGATATTGAATTTGAATTTAAAGAAGCTCTTGTTGGAGGAGCAGCAATAGACGAAACAGGAGATCCACTACCAGAAGAGACTTTAAAACTTTGTAAAGAAAGTGATGCTGTTTTATTTGGAGCTGTTGGTGGAGAAAAATGGGATAATCTTCCAACAGATAAAAGACCAGAAAAAGGATTACTAAAAATAAGAAAAGAGCTAGACCTTTTTGCAAACTTAAGACCAGGAAAAGCTTACTCTGCATTAATAGATAGTTCACCACTGAAAGATAGTCTTATAAAAGGTGTTGATTTACTTGTCGTTAGAGAATTAACAGGTGGAATATATTTTGGAGAACCAAGAGGAATAAAAGAAGAAAACGGACAAAAAGTTGGATTTAATACAATGGTTTACTCTGAATATGAAATAGAAAGAGTTGCAAGACTTGCTTTTGACCTTGCAAGAAATAGAAGAAAAAAATTAACAAGTGTAGATAAAGCAAATGTATTAGAAGTTAGTGCTTTATGGAGAGAAGTTGTAAGTAGGATAGCAGATGATTATAAAGATGTAGAACTTGAACATATGTATGTTGACAATGCTGCAATGCAACTCGTCAGAAGGCCTAAAGATTTTGATGTAATTGTAACTGGTAATTTGTTTGGGGATATTATTTCAGATGAAGCAGGAGCTTTAACAGGTTCTCTTGGAATGCTTCCATCTGCGTCAATAGGAGAAAAGTATGCATTTTACGAGCCAATTCACGGTTCAGCTCCAGATATAGCAGGGAAAGGGATAGCAAATCCAATAGCAATGATACTTTCTGCTGCAATGATGTTAGAAATTACATGTAAATTACCTGAGGCTAAAAAAGAAATAGAAAATGCTATAGAAGAAGCTTTAAACGAAGGATACAGAACCCCAGACCTTTGGTCTCCTGGAACTAAAAAGGTGAACACAGAAGAAATAACAAATATTATTATTGAAAAAATTAGGTAAGTGTCATATGATGGAAGAAAATTAATTATGAAATATGACAAATTAGGTAAATTGTTTGATAAAAAGCATATAAAAGATGCTTTAGAACTTGTTTTTAATGAATACTTAAACGATAACTATACATACTCCCTTTTTAGGGAGTTTCCTTTAAAAAAAATAGAAGAAGATTTACATCAAACATTTTTAAGTCTAATAAATGAAAACAAAAATGAAGCAAAGAGAATCCTATTTAAACTTGGCAGATACTTCTATGAAAAAAACTTACCTTTTTCTTTTTTCTATGACACTTGTGCAAAAATAAAACTATTTATTCTTAAAAGTGGTAAATTACCATGTAGTGAAAATGCAGATGAGATAGAAGAAATATTTGAATTTGTAGAAAATACATTTTCCTATGGATATTTAAATAACTTAATGATAGAAGACAAAAACTGGGTTAGAGATGAACTAAGAGTAATAAAAAATTCAGAAAGCTTATTGAAAGTATATATTAGAGACCACCTTGTATGGATAAATAAAGTTATAGAAGATATAAGAAAATTAAGGTCTAAAAGTAGTGTAGAATTAAACCCCACCAGATGTGAGTTTGGTAAAAAACTTGTATCAGGAATCTTCGACCCAATATTATCGTCCAAATATAAAGACATAATAACATCCATTCATACAAAAATTCACCGCTCTGCTTCAGAAGTTTACTTTTTTATGGAAAAAAGAAGGTTTAAAAATCTTCTTATAGAATATATGAATATGATAAAAAATGTAGGAAGGTTAATAAGCACGATAGGTTTAAACTTTGCAGTTGTATCTGAATCAGAAGCAAAAATAGACCCACTAACTGGTGTATTTAATAGAAGAAGTATGGAAATTATGCTTATAAATCAACTTTCTATAGCAAAATTAACAAACACTCCATTTTCTCTTGCAATGTTAGATATAGATGACTTTAAAAAGGTTAATGATACATATGGTCATTTAATTGGAGATTGTGTTTTAAGAAACCTAGCTATGATTATAAGGGAGAATCTAAGGAAATCTGACTTTATATTTAGGTATGGAGGAGAAGAGTTTCTTATTTTATTACCATTTACAGATATAAATTCCGCAAAATATGCCATGGAAAAGGTAAGAAAAAAAATAGAAGAAAATGTCTTTAAATGTGAAGGGTTAAAATTAAACATTACAGTTAGTATAGGAATATCTCAATTCACAGAAAAAGCTCTATCTATAGATACCCTCCTTGACGAAGCAGACAAAAAGCTCTATATTGCTAAAAAAACAGGTAAAAATAAGGTAATTGTATAATGATTAAATTTAACCAGTACCTTAAGCAAAAATACGGCGGAAGAATTCAGAAAATCTCAATAGATGCAGGTTTCACATGTCCAAATAGAGACGGTTCTAAAGCATCAGGCGGTTGCACTTTTTGTAATAATGTATCTTTTAGCCCTTATGCAATGACAAAAGAAACTGTTGAAAACCAGATTAATCAAGCTATGCAGTTTTACAAAAATAGATACAAAAATATAAAAGGCTTCTTAGCATATTTTCAAGCTTACACAAACACTTATGCTCCTACTTATAAGCTAAAAGAAATTTATGATAAAGCTATGGAATACGATGAAATAATTGGAATGTCTATTGGAACAAGACCTGATGTAGTTCCTGATGAAGTTTTAGATTTAATAGCTACTTACACTGTGGAAAAACCTGAAATATGGATAGAATACGGTCTTCAAACTGCAAATATAAATACTTTGAGAAACATAAACAGGGCTCATGGAGTTGCTGATTTTGTTGATGCGGTTTTAAGAACAAAAAAAAGACCAAATATAAAAGTATGTGCCCATATGATTGTAGGTCTTCCAGGAGATACTTTTGAAGATTATATAGAAACTGCAAAGTTATTTGCCAGTCTTCCAATTGATGGAGTAAAAATACATCCTCTTCATATAGTTAGACATACTGTTATGGAAAAACAATATAAAAATGGAGAAATAAAACTTTTAGACTTAGAAGAATACGCAGAAATAGTTGCAATTTTACTGGATTATCTCCCAGAAGACATAATTATCCATAGATTAACAGGAGAAGCACCTGATGAAGAACTAATAGCTCCAAGCTGGTGCAGTCCAAAAGAAAAACAAAAGGTATTAAAAACTATAGATGAAGCTATAAAAAAACATCAATTAAACAAGAAGCTACAGGTTATTAGCTAAAAAGGTGAAATTATGAAGGTTTTAGAAGAAAAAAAGAAAACAAAAAGAAAAAGAATACCCAAAGAACTTATATATGAGATGAGATATGGAAGCCCCATATACTATAGAGACTATGACAAAGTTTTGAAAGGAGAAAAAACATTAGAGGAAGTTATGGGAAGTAGTAAATTACAGGCTTGGATAATTGACTTAATTATTAGGTTTTTACATCTAAATCTAGATTATAAAAAATATAAAGTTTTAACCAATGAAGCAGGTTTTCAGTGGGCACCAAGAAGCTGGAGGAATTTAGACATAGCAATCTTTGACAGAAAAAAACTCTTAAAAGAAGGTATAGATAATAAATATGTAAAAACTCCTCCGAAAGTTGTTATAGAAATAGATACAAAAGCAGATTTAAGAAAATACTCAAATGAGCTTATAAGCTATCAAAAAGAAAAAACTCAAGATTTGTTAACTGCAGGTGTAAAGAAAGTAATATGGTATACAACATTTGATAAAAAGGTTATGGTAGCAGAAAAAGGTAAAAGATGGTTTATCACAGACTGGGATGATACTATTGAAATTATTGATAACCTTGAAATTAATTTAGATAAACTCCTAAAAGAAGAAGGAATTTCTTAAAAAGGTCTCAATATCACTAAAAACACTATCAAAATCATTAATATAGTTGGAACCTCATTATACATTCTGAAAAACTTTCCTGACTTTTTACATTGGTCTATTTCTAATTGTTTCCTTAAAACTGCTAAATGTATATAGTAAGCTACAAGTAATAATGCTAAAGCTATCTTAATATGTATCCATAAACCTGTTTTAAAAATTTCTGGATTTAAAGCAAGCATTAAAATTCCTGTAATTAAAGTTCCCCAAAAGGCTGGAATTCCTATAAATTTGTGAAGTTTATATTCCATAACCTTAACAACTTTAACAAATTCTTTATTGTCTTTATTTTCCACATGATAAACAAAAAGTCTTGGTAAATAAAATAAAACAGCCATCCATGATATTACAGAAATTATATGTAAAGCTTTTATAAATAAATACATTTTTGTCCCCTTACAAAGTTATAATTAGTATAATTATAAGGAATTTTTAAACGGAGGTTTTAGGTTTTGCAAAAGGAATATGACTTTAAACAAATAGAAGAAAATTTATTAAAAGAATGGGAAGAAAACAAAGTTTTTACCTCCAAAGAAGATAAATCAAAAGAAAAATTTTATGTTTTAGAGATGTTTCCC
>QNYP01000157.1 GCA_003978675.1 Hydrogenothermus sp. | reverse complement strand
ATTTTTTCACAACCCATGTATATAGCATCCGCCCCAGCTTTTATAACAGCAGATAACCCTTCATAATGTCCAACAGGGGCAAGTATTTCAGGCTTGTTTATTTTATCCATTGATAATAATTACCAATAATTGGAGGATAGCAATGGATAAAATAAACAAGCCTGAAATACTTGCCCCTGTTGGACATTATGAAGGGTTATCTGCTGTTATAAAAGCTGGGGCGGATGCTATATACATGGGTTGTGGAAAAATAAACCAGAGAGCTAATAAATCTATATTTGATATTAACGATGTAAAAGAAATAAGAAAAATAACACAAGATGCAGGGGTAAAACAGTATATTGTTTTAAATTCAATTGTTTTTGAAGATGACCTTCCATACATAAATGAAACACTGGAACAACTTAAAGAAATTGGGGTAGATGCTGTTATAGGATGGGATATGGCTGTTTTATCTAAATCCATTGAGCTTGGGATAGAAACTCATCTTTCTACAATGGCTTCTGTTTCTAATTCTCAAGCTGCAAAATTTTACGAAAAAATGGGAATTAGAAGAATAGTTCCTGCTAGAGAAGTAAAATTAGAAGGACTCTTAGATATAAAAAGGAAAACCAATCTAGAAGTTGAGATATTCATACACGGTGCTATGTGTATGGCTGTTTCTGGAAGATGTTTCTTATCACATGATGTATTTGAAAAATCTGGAAATAGAGGAGAATGTTATCAAGTTTGTAGACATGAGTTTGATGTAAAAATTGTATCTAAAAACACAGGAACAGAATTTTTCTTAGGAAGTGATTATGTCTTATCTGCTAGGGATTTGGTAACTATAAACTTTGTTGATAAATTAATGTGGGCTGATAGCTGGAAAATAGAAGGAAGAAACAAAAATCCAGACTATGCGTATATCGTTACTAAGGCATACAGGGAGGCTAGAGATAGAATTTTAAATGGAGAATGGGAAACTAAAGGTTGGAAAGATTTATGGGATATGCTTGAGAGGGTTTACCACAGAGAATGGGATAGTGGATTTTACTTTGGAGAAGGATTATTCGGTATAAACAAATCTATAGCCAAAGAACAAAAACTTTATGTTGGTGAAGTAGTTCACTATTATCCAAAAATTTCTGTTGCAGAAGTTAAAATAATAAATAATCCAATGAGCGTTGGAGATACAATACATATAATAGGAAAAACTACAGGAGTAGTTCGCCAACAAGTTGAGTCAATGCAAATAGACAGGAAGAATATAGAAACTGCAGAAAGAGGTATGATTGTTGGATTAAAAACTGTCGAAAGAGTTAGAAAAGGTGATAAAGTATATGTAATGAAGGAAGTAAATCCATATGAAGAGGAAAAAAATTTAGCCAGAGCTTAATAATAAAATTAGAGGTGGAAAAATGGAAAGAGGGGGTATTAGATGCAAACTTAAAGATTTAGAAAATAAGAAACTTTCTGATATTTCCCAAGAAGAATTTAAAGAAGTTCTAAATGTAGTAAGGCAAGAAATATCATTCTTAATAAGAAATAATATTCCTCCTTTACCAAAATGGTATGAAAGATGGTTTTTAATATTTTGCTATCTTCACGAGGAAAAGAAAAATCTTTCCGATTTAGAAATTAAAGGACTTTACAAACAGTTTTTTGAAGAACTTGAGGAAAACAAGTTTTTAACAAAAAATATTCAAGAAAAGTTGGATAATATTGCTAAACAAGTAGATAATACATTAAAAGAGGCAATACATCAGATAGAGAACTACGATAAGAATATAGAAAGAAGTTCAAAAAATATTGAGAAAACTTCCAAAGAAATACTGTCAGATTCAATAATGCCTCAGATTAAGGAAATATTAGGCGAATTACACAAAATAAGGGAACAAAATGAGAAACTCAGATATAAAATGAGTGAATATCATGAAGAGATACAACAACTTAGGGAAGAATTGAGTGTAGCAAAAACAGAAGCAGAGATAGATTTTTTAACAGCTATTCCAAATAGAAGAAGATTTATGAGAGCTTTAGAAGATTTCTTGAAAGATTTCAGAGAAAAGGGATATATATTTTCATTAATAATTTTAGATATAGATGACTTTAAAAATATAAATGATACTTACGGACATTTAGCAGGAGATGAAGTTTTAAAAGATATAGCATCTGTTTTAAAATTTTATCTAAGGGCAAATACAATTGTTGGAAGAATTGGTGGTGAAGAATTTGCCATTTTACTTCCGGGAATTGACATAGAAAAGGCAAAATCAATAGCAGAAAGAATAAGAAAAGTTATAGAAAATAGGAAAGTTCATGTTGGAGATATTGTTATTAATCCAAAAGCAAGTTTTGGAGTAACACAAGTTAAAGAAGGAGATACTTTAGAAACGATAATAAATAGAGCTGATATAGCATTATACAGAGCAAAATCTAAAGGTAAAAATAGAGTTGAGGTGGAGGTTTAAATGGGTTTTCCTATAATTAGACCAAGAAGACTTAGAAAAAATGAAAACATAAGAAGACTAGTAAGGGAAACAAAATTATCTGTTGATGATTTAATATACCCACTTTTCATAGAAGCTGGAGAAAATATAAAAAAAGAAATTCCATCTATGCCGGGAATTTATAGATATTCGCTAGATAAAATTGATGAAGAACTTAAAGAAGTAATAGATTTAAATATTCCTGCGGTTTTACTTTTTGGAATACCATCAGAAAAAGATGAAGTTGGTAGTGATACATGGAATGAAAATGGAGTAATACAAACTGCTATTAAATATATAAAAGATAAGTATCCAGACCTTTATGTAATAACTGACGTATGTTTTTGTGAATATACAAGCCATGGGCATTGTGGGGTTTTATGCTGTGGAGATGTAGATAATGATGAAACTTTAGAAAATACAAAAAAACAGGTAGTTTCTCATGCAAAATCAGGAGCAGATATGGTTGCTCCATCAGGAATGATGGATGGTGTTGTAAAAGCAATTAGACAGGCTCTAGATGAGGAAGGTTTTACAGATATACCTATAATGTCCTATTCAGCTAAATATGCATCATCTTACTATGGTCCTTTTAGAGATGCAGCAGATTCAACTCCTGCGTTTGGAGATAGAAGAACCTATCAGATGGATCCAGCAAATAGAAGAGAAGCATTAAAAGAAGTAGCTTTAGATATTGAAGAAGGAGCAGATATAGTTATGGTTAAGCCTGCACTGGCTTATTTAGATATTATTTCTGATATAAAACAAAACTTTAATGTTCCTGTTGCTGCGTATAATGTAAGTGGTGAATACTCTATGATTAAAGCAGCTGGAAAACTTGGCTGGATAGACCAGCAGAAAGTAATGTTAGAAATTTTAACTGCAATGAAAAGAGCTGGTGCCGATATAATAATTACATACTTTGCAAAAGAAGTAGCAAAATTAATTTAAGGTAGGCTATGGATAGGAAAAACATATTGATAGTTTTTTTATCGGTTATAGTTTTAGTTTTACTTTTTAAGCTAGATGGAGCTAGCGAAAAATGTGAAGAAAGAACAAAACAATTAGAGGAAAGATTAAACAACTTAGAAGAGTCTTTAAAGGAAAAAGACAAACAACTAAAACAAGCACAAGAAGAAAATAAAAAGCTACTTGCAAAGTTAAAAGATATAGAGGAGAAAATAAAAAAGGCAAATAAAGCACTAAGAAGAAAAGGCATTAAAATTAGTCTCCCTCAAGGGGGTATATATATTACAGACCCTAAAGATATTAACCTTTACACAAAAAAATTAGAGCTCAACTTAGAAAAGATTTTAAAAACCATGCAAGATTACCCTGTTGGTGTTCCTCTGTATGGAAGAATTACCTCTAGATTTGGTTGGAGAAGAGACCCATTCACAGGAAAAAGAGCTTTTCATTCAGGATTAGATTTTAGAGCATCTTATAAGCAACCTGTATTTGCAACTGCTACTGGAAAGGTGGTTTACGCAGGGTGGGGAAAAGGATATGGTAAAATGGTTAAGATAAGGCACAAATATGGATATACTACACTTTATGCACATTTATACCATATAAAAGTTCGTTCTGGACAATGGGTGAGAGCAGGTCAAATTATAGGATATGCTGGAAGCACAGGTCGTTCCACAGGAGTTCATCTACATTATGAAATAAGGAGATATGGGAAACTTATAAATCCAATTAAATTTTTATATTTAAATAGAAGAAATACTTTCTGAGACTTAATCCATGAAAAAAGTAGCTTTAGTAGACGGATCATCTTATATATATAGGGCTTTTTATGCACTACCACCTTTAAAATCTCCTGATGGAAAACCTACAGGGGCAATATACGGATTTATTAGAATGCTATCAAAACTTATAAATGATATTAACCCAGATTATATTGCAGTTGTTTTTGATAAAGCAGGAAAAACATTTAGACACAAAGAATACAAAGAATATAAAGCAACCAGAAAAGAAACTCCTGATGAGCTAAAACTTCAAATTCCAGAAATAAAAAAAATCGTAAGATTATTTGGGATAAAGGTTCTAGAAAAAGAAGGTTATGAAGCGGATGATATAATTGCAACTTTAGCAAAGAAAGCAAAAGAAAAAGGCTATCAGGTATATATAATTACCCCTGACAAAGATATGATGCAACTTGTTAATCAAAATGTGTTTGTATTTAATCCTGTAAGTGAAAAACTGTTTGATAAAGAAGCAGTAAAAGAAAAATACGGAGTTTATCCAGAGCAGTTTATAGATTATTTAGCCATTATTGGTGATAATGTTGATAATATACACGGAGTAAAAGGGGTTGGACCAAAAACTGCATCTAAATTGTTAAATGAGTATAAAAATTTAGAAGGGATTTTTGAAAATTTAGATAATTTAAGAGAAAAAATAAAAAACGCATTTTTAGAAGCAAAAGAAAATTTAGAAACAAACAGATTTTTAATAAAACTTGATGATAATACACCTTTAGATATAGAGATAGAAGACTTAGAAAAAAAACAAACAAACTGGGAAGATTTAATTAAAGAGTTTGAAACTCTTGGTTTTAAAAGTTTATTAAAAGAAATAAAAAATAAAAAGGTGAACCATGAAGAAAAACCAGTCCAAAAGAAACTGTTCTGAACCAAAATTTTCAGAAAAAGAGCTAATAGAAAGATTAAAAAAGCATTATCCAGAGCCTTGGATTGATTTAAATTTTGAAAATCCTTATCAACTTCTTATTGCAACAATCTTAGCAGCACAGGCAACAGATAAAAAAGTAAACCAAATTACAGAATTCTTTTTTAAAAAATATCCATCTCCACAAGACATAGTAAAAACTGATTTGACTCAAATTGAAGAAGATATAAAACAGATTAACTTTTACAAAAGAAAAGCTAAATTAATAAAAGACTGCTGTGAAGTTTTAGAAAAAGAGTTTAATGGAGAAGTTCCTGATAATATGGAAGATTTAACAAAACTACCAGGTGTAGGAAGAAAAACCGCAAATGTTATTTTAGTAAATGCATTCAATAAGCCTGGAATTGTAGTGGATACACATATAAAGAGAGTTAGCCAGAGACTAAAACTAACAAAATCAAATAATCCAGACAAAATAGAGAAAGACTTAATGGAGTTTTTCAGTAAAGAGAATTGGTGTTATATATCAAAAGCTATGGTTTTATTTGGAAGGTACATATGCAAAGCAAGAAAACCTTTATGTGAAAAGTGCTATTTATACGATATTTGCCCATCAGAAGACAAAATTAAAATAGAGGAAAAGGAAAAATGATACCTATTATAGATAAATTAGAGAAAGAAACAGGGAAAATTTTAGTATTTACCCATGAAAATCCTGATGCAGATGGAATTGGAAGCATGTTAGGACTTTATAGATTTCTAAAGAAAAAAGGAAAAAATGTTGAATGTGCTATGAAAGATGCTGTTCCAGAAGTACTAGATTTTTTACCAGAGGCAAATAATATAAAACCTATAGACCCTAAAAAAGAGTATGATATTGCAATACTTGTTGACGCTGCAGGAGTATTTAGAGCAGGAACTAAAATCAATGCAAAAGAGTTTATAAGAATAGACCATCATATAGGAGGAGAATTTTATGGGGGATATGATACTATTGATACAACCGCTCCTTCAACTACATATATAGTAGCAAATTTATTAAGAGAATGGGAGGAAAAACTTATAGATAAAGAAATTGCTACTTGTTTATATACAGGATTAATAACTGATACAGGCTCTTTCAGACATAATAATGTAGATGATAGAGCTTTTGATATGGCTAAGTTTTTAGTAAAAAAAGGAGCAAACCCATCTTACATTGCAAAAATGGTATTTGAAAGGAATAAGTTAAGTACCATAAAACTTCTTCAGGAAACTTTATCAACTTTAGAGCTTTATGAAGATGGAAAGATTTCAAGTTTAATTGTAGAAAGAAAAACTCTTCAAAAGTGTAATGCTTTAGAGGAAGAAACAGAAGGATTTGTAAATTATGCTAGAAGTATAAAAGGTGTTGAAGTTGCATTTATTATGATACAAAAGGAAGATTTAAAAACCTGGAGAGTTTCTCTGCGAGGGAAAGGCAATGTAGATGTTAGAACCATAGCCACTTATTTTGGTGGAGGAGGACACAAAGACGCAGCAGGATGTAGAATAAAAGGAGAAAAAGAGGAAGTAAAGAAAAAACTTGTAGAAAAGATAGCAGAAGAATTAAGAAAAAGTAATTTAGTTTTACAAAAAGTTTAAATATCAGTTAATGGATGTTTTGGATATCCAAATTTTTGTCTGTAAATAGATACAGTATTAATAAGAAGTGATGCAACTGTCATAGGTCCAACTCCTCCAGGAACTGGAGTTATTGCAAATGCCTTTTCTTTTATGTTTTCAAAATCTGTATCTCCAACAAGCCTTCCATCCTCAAGTCTGTTTATGCCAACATCTATTACAACAACATCTCTTTTAACCATATCTGCAGTAATTAAATTAGGTTTTCCAACTGCTACAACTAAAATATCTGCATCTTCTGTGTATTTTCTTAAATCTTTCGTGTTTTTATGGCATATGCTAACTGTAGCTTCTTCATTTCTTAAAAATAAAAGCCCCATAGGTTTTCCAACAATATTACTTGCCCCAACAATAACAACATCTTTTTTGAAAGTTTGTATTCCATATTCTTTTAGTAAAATCCATATACCAAGAGGTGTACAAGGAATTATTACATCCTTCATTCCTGTTGAAAGTTTTCCAACATTTTCCGGATGAAAACCATCAACATCCTTTTCTGGAAGTATTGATGTTATAACCTTTTGTGTGTTTATATGTTTAGGTAGTGGTAGTTGAACTAAAATTCCATCAACATCCTCATCTTTGTTTAACTTGTCTATTATCCTGAGAAGTTCTTCTTCTGGAGTATCTTCCGCAAGGTGTATATATAGTGAGTTTATTCCAACTTCCTCACAGGCTTTCCTTTTATTTTTTACATAAACTTCACTGGCAGGGTCATTACCTACAAGTATTACTGCTAAACTTGGGTTTCTTAATCCTTTTTCAACAAATTGATTAACCTCTGATTTTAATTGTTGCCTGATTTTTTTTGCCAAGCTTTTTCCATCAAGTATAATAGCCATTTTTACCCCTTAATCTTTTCTTCTATTTCTAAAGATTCTTCTAAAGGCAAAACTTTTTGTATTTTAGCAAGAAATATATTATTAACAGAATTTATTGTAGCTTTAAAAAATGGAAGAAAATTTAGAGATAGATTTATCATATAAAGAAGGGTTTATATTTATAAATGAT
>QNYP01000156.1 GCA_003978675.1 Hydrogenothermus sp. | reverse complement strand
ATTTCTTACTTTTTCATTATTTCGGATTTTTTCAATAGGAACAATTCCTTTATCTGCTAATAACCTAAGAAGAGTAAATGAAAAATCAATAAAAGAGTTTTTTTCCAAAACATTTAACTTAAAAAAGTTTTCAAAAGAAGAATTTCCTAATCCTTCAAAAGAGGTAGCACAAAAGTTCTCATTTAATTACATGCAAAAGAAAAAATTTGTTCCTTTATCTGTAGATTTAGACGATATTTACGTGGTTGTTTTAAATCCAACAGATAAAGAAATAATACAGTATTTAAAATTTACAGGGGCAAGAAAAATTGAAATGATAGTAGGAACTTTATCTGAAATAGAAGAACTTTTAAATACGCTAGCACCTGAAGTTTCTGCAAAGGAACTTTTAGAAGGGATAGATTTAGAAGCAGAAGTAGAAGAAGAAAAAATAGAAGATGATGATATTACAGGCCTTGAAATTTTACAGGAAGCAGAAGAAGCTCCTATAGTAAAAGCCTCTAGGCTATTTATAGTAAATGCAGTTAGACAGGGTGCCTCAGATATACATATTGAGCCATTTGAAAAAGAGGTTAGAGTTAGATACAGAGTTGATGGTATTTTGAGAACAGTTCAAAGGCTTCCTGTAAACATAAAAGATGCAATAGTAGCAAGATACAAAATTATGGCAAATCTTGATATTGCAGAAAAAAGACTTCCACAAGATGGAAGAATTAGAATAAGAATAGATGGTAAACCTATAGATTTAAGGGTTTCTATTATTCCAACTGTTCATGGTGAAAAAGTTGTAATGCGTATTCAAGATGCGGAAAGCTATTTAAATCTAAAATTAGAAGATTTAGGATTTGAAGAAGATGACTTACAAAAAATAAGAAAAGCTATATATAGTCCTTGGGGAATGGTTTTAGTTACTGGGCCAACAGGTTCAGGTAAAACTACTACTTTATATACGGCTTTAATGGAAAGAAATACAGATGATGTAAATATATCAACTGCAGAAGACCCTGTTGAAGTATCTATACCGGGAATAAATCAAGTTCATGTAAAAGAGCAAATTGGACTTACATTCGCAGAAGCTCTAAGGGCATTTTTAAGACAAGATCCAGATATAATTTTGGTTGGTGAGATTAGGGATAGGGAAACTGCGGAAATAGCAGTTAAAGCTGCTTTAACAGGGCATCTTGTTTTATCTACATTACATACAAATGATGCTCCTTCCTCTATAACTAGGCTTATAGATATTGGAGTGGAAAATTTTTTAGTGGGTACAGCTGTTAATTTAATTATTGCTCAAAGACTTATAAGGAAACTATGTCCCAAATGTAAGCAACCTGCTCCTTATCCTCCAGAGTTTTGGAAAGGGCTTGGTTTTTCAGACGAAGATATAGCACGTAATCAGTTTTATGTACACAGTAAAGAAGGTTGTGAGTATTGTAATTTTACGGGATACAAAGGAAGAATTGCAGTTCACGAAATATTAGAAATGGACGATGATATAAGAAAAGCCGTTTTGCAAGGAAGAACTGCAACAGACATAAAAGAAATAGCTGTAAAGAAAGGTATGAGGACTCTTTATGAAAGTGGTCTTTTGAAAGTTAAAAAAGGTATTACAGATTTAGCAGAAGTAGAAAGGGTATTAATGAAAACATAAATAGGGGGTGCATATGGCAGAGGAAGTAAAAGTTTCTTTAGATGTTTTAGCAAAAGAAGCTGTGGAAATGAATGCTTCAGATATACATATAATTGCAGGAGCTCCACCTTCATTAAGGGTAGACGGAAAAATTATTTACCTTACCCATTATCCTGTTTTAATGCCAAAAGATACACAGCAACTTATATATTCAATAATGAGTGAAAAACAAAGAAGAGTTTATGAAGAGCAACATGAAGTAGACTTTTCTATAGGGATGAAAGGTATTGGTAGGTTCAGGGTAAATGTTTATTCTCAAAGAGGAACAGTAGCAGCTGCATTAAGAAGACTTCCATACCAAATAAAACCTATGGAAGAATTAGGTTTAATACCTGCAGTTAAAGAGCTTTGTCATAAATCTATGGGATTGGTTTTAGTAACAGGTCCAACAGGTTCAGGGAAAACTACTACTTTAGCTTCTATGATTGATTATATTAACAGTAAATTCCAATATCACATAATTACAATAGAAGACCCTATAGAATACATATTTCCACATAAAAAATCTGTAGTTTCCCAAAGGGAAATTGGAAATGATACAAATGGATTTAATATAGCGTTGAAGTATGCCCTCCGTGAAGACCCAGATGTAATTCTAGTTGGAGAAATGAGAGATTTAGAAACAATAAAAGCTGCTTTGACAGCAGCAGAAACAGGACACTTAGTATTTGGAACATTACATACAAATACTGCTATTCAAACAATAAACCGTATAATAAACGTTTTCCCAGAACATGAACAAGACCAAATAAGAACAGAGTTAAGTTTTGTTTTACAAGGAGTAATATCCCAAAGATTATTGCCAAAAATTGGAGGAGGAAGGGTTTTAATCCATGAGGTTTTAATTCCAAACACTGCTATCAGAAACCTGATTAGAGAAAACAAAATACATCAAGTTTATGGACTAATGCAGTCAGGACAAGCAGAGACAGGAATGCAAACTATGAACCAATCAATTTTAAAAGCTATTAGAGAAGGACTAATTACCGTTGAGGATGGATTAAAAGCATCTCCAGAGCCACAAGAATTGCAAAGATTACTAAATGTTAGAATGTAGTAATTGAATAAAGTAATTGGGGAGAAAAAAATGCCAAAATTTAAATATGAGGCGAGGGATAGATATGGAATTAAAAAGAAAGGAATAATAGTTGCAGAAACTCCTGAACAAGCAGAAGAATTATTAAAAAATAGAGGATTTCAGGATATAAAGATAAAACTATCAAAAGAAAAAGAAAAAAAGAAAAAAAAATCGGGATTTAAATTATTTACTCCTAAGGTTAAAGAAAAAGACCTTGCCATATTTACGAGACAGCTAGGAGCTATGATTTCTGCTGGTATTGGTATAGCAGATGCTTTAGAAATTTTATCGAAACAACTTCCTAATGCAACATTAGCAGAAGCTTTAAAACAGGTTCAGGAAGATGTAACGACAGGAATGTCCCTTTCAAAAGCAATGGAAAGACATCCAAAGGTGTTCCCAAAATTCTTAGTAAATTTAGTTGCTTCTGCTGAGGAGTCTGGAAATTTAGATATTGTTTTACAAAGAGCTACAGTTTACTATGAAAAAATTGCTGCTATAAAAAGAAAAATTGTAAGTGCTTCTTGGTATCCTATTGCAGTTCTGGTTATAGCAACATTAATTGTTTTAGGAATTTTAGCATTTATAGTTCCTACATTTGCAAAAATGTATTCAGAAATGGGTGCAGATTTACCAATACTTACACAACTTTTAATAACTTTAAGTGATACTCTTAGAAGTAATTTCCTATATATAGTAGTTTTTGTTATAGCTTTCTTTACTTTAGTTTCATACGTCAAAAAGACAGAAAAGGGCAGAAAGTTTATTCATTCCTTTATGTTAAAATTACCTCTTTTAGGAGAAATTTTTAGGAAAGGGGCTATTGCAAAATTTGCACGAACTTTATCTACACTTGTTTCTGGTGGAGTTCCAATAATAAGGTCTTTAGAAATAGCAGGAACAGTTTCAGGAAATGCTGTAATTGAAGATGCAGTAGAAAATGCAAAAAAACAAGTAGAACAAGGTAAAAATTTATATATTTCTCTTGATGAGGAAGTATTTACTCCTATATTTATCTCAATGGTAAAAGTGGGAGAAGAAACAGGAAGATTAGATGAAATGCTTGATACAATTTCTGATTTCTTTGAAGATGAAGTTGATAGAGCAGTAGATGGATTGTTATCAACTATAGAACCAATTTTAATGGTATTTATTGGTGGTATTGTAGGATTTATAATTATTGCACTATACTTACCAATATTCAAAATGGGAGATTTAATTAATAGATAATGAAAGTAGCAGTAGGAATGAGTGGTGGGGTTGATAGTAGTGTATCAGCCCTACTTTTGAAAGAAAAAGGATATAATGTTATTGGTATAACTCTAAAGCTTTCTTCTGTGGAAGATTGTAATCTGGAAACACAGGTTTGTTGTTCTCCTCAAGATGTAAAAGATGCAAAAAAAGTTGCTACATTTTTAGGAATAGAACATTACACAATAGATTGGGAAAGGTTATTTAAGCAAAAAGTTATAAAACCATTTATTGATGCTTATAAAATTGCTCTAACACCAAATCCTTGTAGCATTTGTAATAGAGAAGTAAAAACAGAAAGACTATTAAGGTATGTAAAAGAGGTTTTAGAAGTAGATAAACTTGCAACTGGACATTACATAAAAAAAGAAAAAATCAAAGATTATGAATTATTATCTAGAGGAGCAGACTCAAAAAAAGACCAATCTTACTTTTTAGCATTAGTAAGTGCCGAAGTTATACCGTATCTAGAGTTTCCCTTAGGAAATCTTAAAAAAGAAGAAGTTAGAGAAGTTGCAAAGAAATATAATCTACCTGTTTTTGAGAAGAAAGATAGTTTTGAGATATGTTTTACACTAGGAAAATCTCCTGCAGAGTATATAGAAGAAAATAGATTTTTTAATATAGAAGAGGGAGATATTATTCATCTGTCAGGAAAAAAACTAGGAAAACACAAAGGGCTAATCCACTACACAATTGGACAGAGAAGAGGAATAGGTGTCTCCTATGGAAAACCTTTATATGTTGTAGACAAAGATTTTGAAAAAAATATCCTAATCGTAGGAGAAAAAGAAGATTTGTTAACAGATACAGTTAAAGCAAAAAACTTTAATTTTCACTTGCCAATTGAGTTTTGGGAAGGAAATTTATTCGTTCAAGGTAGATACAAGCAAAAACCTATAAAAGTGAGAGATTTTAGTTTTAAAGATAATATACTAACTGTAAAATTTGAAGAAAAAGCTCCAAAGTTTGCCTCTGGTCAAATTTTAGCTGTTTATAAAGATGATATTTTACTTGGTGGAGGAATTATTATATAAATTTTTTATGAAGCTAATAGCTTGCTTTTTAGTCCTAATTTGTCCAGTTAATTGTTTTTTTAGCAATTCATTTTTTAATATACCTATTTCCTTTGAGGGAGGAATATTTAAAATCTCCATAATTTCTTTTCCTGATAATATTGGTTCTTCTACAACATTTTTTAAGTAAATTGCAGTATAAAAATTTTGAAGTTTTTTTAGTATTTCCTCTTCATTTTCTAAAGATAGATGTATTAAAAATACATTTACAGCAACTGTTTTATATCTATACCACCAGTAGCTTAAAGAGTATGTATTGTAAAAGTTTAAATTTTTTAGCTCTCCTAGAGCCTCATTTAATAGTAGAAGAAATTTATATACTTTTTCTCCTAGTGATAAACTTTTTGACACTTTTTGTATATCTTTTTTTGAGTTTAAATTTCTTATGAGCAAGTATAAATACAGCTTGGATAACGTTATATCTGTAAAGTCTGTTAAAAATTGTTTTGGTTTATATAAATCTAAAACTTCAGGAATGATTAAATCATCTTTTTTTTTTAAGAAATCATCAAATTTATCTAAACTTTGTAAACTATATTTTTTTTCATATTCGGAAGGAATTATAGAAGAAGTTTGAGGAATGATTAACTGGAGTAAACCAACTTCTTCTAGTTTTTCTATAGTTTTCTTTGAGTGCTTTTTATCAAATATTTTTAAAAGTTCATCTCTAATTCTTTCAATTGGACTATCTTTTATAAGCTCTTTGTTTTCTTTTATCCAGTTTTCAAATTCTTTGTTTAGCGTAAAATTCAGTTCTTGGGAAAATCTGTATCCCCGTAAAATTCTAACTGGGTCTTTTTTTATGTTTTCTATTGATACAGGTTTTATTATTCCTTCATTTAAGTCCTCTAGTCCATTTGAAGGGTCAAAGAGAATTGTTTGAGATGCTCCCATTCCAATAGCATCATCAAAAAGTATTGCCATTGCATTAATAGTAAAATCTCTATTTAGTAAGTTCTCGTTTAGTTTATCTACTATTTTTAATTCTTTTTCTTGAAAGTCTAAATTTGAGTTTAAGATATCAGAAACATCCATAAATGAAAAATCAAACCTATATCTTGTGTTTCCCTCTGTGAAAACAATAGAAGCTACCGTAGTTTCTTTTTCAAATTTAAATATATCTCCCTTGCCTAAAATCATTTGAAGATTTTTAACTATTTCCCAAGGGTCAGTTGTAACTAATAAATCTACATCAACTTTATTACCTATTTCTCTATTTAAAAGTCTATCCCTTACCCAGCCCCCAACAATAAATGCAACTGTTTCTCTTTTTAAGGCAGATGCAATTTTGTCAAAATAAGAATTATAAAAAAGAAGTCCATGGACATACTTAGTATCTATATTAAACTCTTCTCTTTGTTCCTTTGGGGTATTTTGCCTATTTAATATTTTTTCTAAAAGCTTTTCTATTCCAAACATTTATGTTCCATGCTCCCAACTTGATAGATATTCTTTTTGCTGATCTGTAAGCTCATCTATTGTTATTCCCATTGCTCTTAATTTTAGCCTTGCCACTTCAAAATCAAGCTCATCTGGAACTTTGTAAACTTTTGGCTCTAATTTTCCTTTATTTTTAACTAAATATTCAGCAGATAAAGCCTGATTTGCAAAAGACATATCCATAACCTGAGCTGGATGTCCTTCTGCAGCTGCTAAGTTTACAAGTCTTCCTTCTGCTAGGATATAGATTTTTCTTCCATCCTCTAATGTGTATTCGTCTACAAAGTCTCTAATTTTTCTTTTTGAAACTGCCATTTCTTCTAATGCTTTTATATTGATTTCAACATCAAAGTGTCCTGAGTTTGAAACTATACAACCATCTTTCATATTTTCAAAATGATGTTTATCAACAACATTTATATTTCCTGTAACTGTTACTATAAAGTCTGCCTGTCTTACAGCTTCAACCATAGGCATTACTCTAAAACCATCCATTCTCGCTTCTAATGCTTTAAGAGGGTCGACTTCTGTAATGATTACATCTGCTCCCATACCTTTTGCTCTCATTGCAACACCTTTACCACACCAACCATAACCAGCAACAACAAATGTAGAACCTGCAAGCAATCTATTAGTTGCCCTTAAAATTCCATCTATAGTTGACTGACCTGTTCCGTATCTATTATCAAATAAATGTTTTGTGTAAGCATCATTTACTGCAATTACAGGGAATTTTAAAACTCCATCTTTTTCCATAGCTTTAAATCTAATTACACCTGTTGTTGTTTCTTCTGTTCCACCAATTATGTTATCTATTAACTCTTGTCTTTCTTGATGAAGTGTTGATATTAAATCTCCTCCATCGTCCATTGTTATATTTGGTTTTTTATCTAAAACTGTGTAAAGATGTTTGTAGTATGTATCTCTGTCTTCTCCATGTATTGCAAATACAGGTATGTCAAACTCTTTAACAAGAGCCGCAGCTACATCATCCTGTGTAGACAATGGGTTAGATGCTGTTAAATAAACATCTGCTCCACCTGCTTTTAAAGTTATCATTAAGTTTGCTGTTTCTGTTGTTACATGAAGACATGCACTAATTGTTAATCCTTTTAAAGGTTTTTCTTCCTCAAGTCTAGAGAGGAAAAAATGGATTTTGATGTAAAAGATTTGTCTTTAGCAGAAAAAGGAAAACTTAGAATTCAGTGGGCTGAAAAAGATATGCCTGTTTTAAGACAAATAAGAGAAAGATTTGAGGAAGAAAAACCTTTAAAAGGATTAACAATTAGTGCATGTCTTCA
>QNYP01000155.1 GCA_003978675.1 Hydrogenothermus sp. | reverse complement strand
TGCAACCCCTATATTTAAAAGATGCTTATTTGTAAAGGTTAATATTGAAATCGAAGGAAGAATTAGGAAAGCATTTATTAAATATAGGGGTTGCAATAATTGTTTTTGCTATAATTCAGCTTATAATGGAAAATAGAATTGATTTTGTTAAAGTTGAAATTTTTGTAATCATTTATGTTTTAATCGCTTCAACTGGGTATTTTTTAATAAAAGCAAGCGAGGAAGAAAAAAATGGAGAGAATAGATGAAATTCTATATTACTCAATAATATTAGTTAGCATATTTTTTACAGTATTCATCTCTCTAAAGTTTGGAGATGCAGTTGCTAAAAAGATAAATAAGTATTTTTAAATTGGAGGGTTTATTATGAGTTTTTATGCTGATGTTATGCAAATTATGGAAATTTTACCACATAGATTTCCTTTTCTGTTAATAGATAGAATTTTAGAACTAGATTTAGATAATTTAAAAGTTAAAGCTATAAAAAATGTTACCTATAATGAAGATTTTTTCACTGGTCATTTTCCACATTTTCCTGTTATGCCTGGAGTTTTAATAATTGAAGCTATGGCGCAAGCAGGGGCTTATATGATGATACAGAAAGCCAAAAAGGAAGGTGTGGAAGGAGATTACACAGTTTTATTTGCAGGTATAGAAAGTGCAAAATTTAGAAGACCTGTTCAACCAGGAGACCAGATTATTTTTGAAGTAGAAGGAATAAATATTAAGAAATCTATGGGTAAAATAAAGGGGATTGCGAAAGTAGATGGTCAAACTGTAGCAGAAGCGGTTTTAATGGCAGCATTAAAGAAAAAATAGTCATGGAAAATATAATCAAAGAGATAATTTTTACAGGAAAAGTTTTATACCAGCAAGGACTTGTAAATACACATGCTGGAAATATTTCTGTATTTTTAAATGGGAAAATATATATAACAAAAACAGGTAGTATGCTTGGGTTTCTAACGGAAGAAGATATTATTGAGGTTGATTTACAGCCTTCAGATAAGGATAAAAATGCTTCTAGAGAATTGATAGTTCATAGAGAAATTTATAAGAAAACAAATGCCAAAGCAGTAATACATGCACATCCTATTCATATGGTTTCTTTGTCTTTCAATTTAGAGGATAAATTTGTCCCTATAGATTCTGAAGGAGAACTTTTTATTGGGGAAGTTCCTATTATTGAAGTTGAGCCTCCAAGTGCTTCTCCAGAACTTGCGGAAAGAGTATCTAATTTAATGATTAACTACGATATAGTAGTGGTAAAAAGACACGGTTCTTTTATAAAAGCAAGTAGTTTAAACAAAGCTTTACAACTAACATCAGACCTTGAATACTGCGCAAATGTTTATACATTAGTTAAAAAATTATAAAAGGGGAAAATTATGGAAAATAAAAACCTTGAAAACACAGTAAAAAAAATGGCTATTGTTCTTGAAAAATTAGCAAAAAAAGTAGATGAACTTGATAAAAGAGTTCAAAAATTAGAACTAAAATCTTTGGCAAAAGGCGAAACTTCTACTCAAACTACAACAACACAACCTCAAAGCTATGCTCAACCTCAAAATACAGGTTCTAGTTTTGGAACAGGGTTTTTAAGTTCTTTACTTGGTAGTTTTGCTGGAATGAGTTTGTTTAGTTTACTTTTTAATAGGGATGTATCTGCTGAAAATCTTGCTAAAGAGGCTGGAATTTCTGAGGAGGAGCTTGCCACCATAGAAGAGAAGCTAGATAATATAGATGAAAAGCTAGCAGAAATTGAGGAAAATTTAGATACTCCAGAACTTGAAGAAAATATTATTGAACCAGATGTTTATGGCTATGAAGATATAGACGCAGATATAGGTTTTGATGATTTTGATACAGATATAGTTTAATGGAAGACTTTATTGAAGTAATAACACATTATATAAGTTTAAACTTTACTGGTGAACTAACATCTGTTCTAGTTGGGACTTTTTTATTTTTTCTGTATTTTTACTCAAAAATAAGAATAAAGGCTTATCTTAAGGATAAAGATCAAAGGTATTTTTATTTGGATCTTGCAACTAGGTTAATTGTTTTATCTGGGTTTTATTTACTATTTTTCTATATGGAAACTAAACTTAAAATTTTTATAATAGGTGCATTTTTTAAAAATTTATCTTTGTTGCTAATAATTATTGAAAGTTTAAAGTTTATATACAAACAGTTAAAAATAAGCCAAAAAAGTTTACTTAACTTAATAATTCTTTTAACTTCATTAGACATAGGTATAATTTTCCTGCTAGACCTTTTTCATTCATTTAGTCTCCCTATAGGGAGTAAGTACAGTTTAGATGAAATAGTTAAACTGCTAGCCATTATTCCTTTATTTGCATTTTTATTTGTTATATCCAATAAACTAGTATCATTAATTTCAACCCAAAACACACTTCTTAGAATTACTTTAATAAAGCTTGTTTATGTTTTTAATATACTATTTTCAATACTTGGTTATCTCTGGTTTGCTGGATTTTTAAATTTTGATTTGAGCTTCTTATTTGGAATAATTCTTATTTTTGTATTGTCTATAATATATGCATTTTTAGTTTTATTTATTTCTAATCAGCTTGATACCAAATTTGAGATTATTCAACAAACATTTCCCGACATAAAAGGTAAAATTTTTACTTTACTATCTTTGCTGTTTTTATTTGGAGTTTATGTAATATCTATTTTATTTTTTAATATTGATGGTTTTATCCAATGGACAAAACAATTTTTTATTGTTAAAACCGATGTTTTAAAAATTTCTTTATATTCTCTAATTAAAGCTATTTGGTTTTTTATGCTTGTGGTTAACTCAATATTAATAATAAGGATTTTAATAAGATACTTTATGTATAAGAAAAAAGGTGAATTTGAACCTACACCTATTGAGGCAATTATTTATAATTTTGGAGTTTTACTTGCAGGTATCATTTCACTATCAATGCTTGGTATAACCTGGAAAGTATTACTTCCACTTATTGGTGCTCTTGGTATTGGAGCAGGTTTTGGGCTTCAGTCTATCATTAATAACTATATAAGTGGGTTTATTATTATTTTTAATAGGAAAGTAGAAGTTGGGGATATTGTAGAACTAAAAGGAAATGCCGGCCAGTTCATAGGAAATCCAAATGAAATTATATTTGGCATAGTGACAGACATAGGAGTAATTAACACAGTAATAGAAACTATTGATGGAGTAAGTGTAGCAGTTCCAAATTCTAGATTTGTTAGTGAAAATATCGTTAATTATACACTTACAGATAATTTAGTTAGACTTAGAATTCCTTTTAAGGTTTCTTATGAGGTTCCAAGGGAAAAAGTAGAAAAAATATTAATAGATACTGCTTATGAGTATAAAAGATACCTTGCTAAGTATTATTCTCCACAGGTTTGGTTTTTTGAAATCAAAGATTATTATAATGAGTTTGTTTTAGTTATGTGGATAGATGCTAGAAATTGGAAAAAAATAATATGGCTAAAGAGTGAGATATATAAAAAAGCTTTTGATAAATTTAAAGCAGAAAATATAGAAGTTCCAGTAATTAAAGTAGATTTAAAAGGTAGTCCTTGAATTATCTATGTTTATCTACTCTAATCTTTTTGCAGTAATTTTCTACAGGACATTTTGAGCAAAATGGAGAAATTGGTTTACAAATAGTTTGCCCAAATGCTACAAGAAGTTTGTTTATTTTATTCCAATATTCTTTAGGAACTTTTTTCATAAGCTTAAATTCTGTTTCTTCTGGAGTTTTTGTTTTTACAAAACCTAATCTATTGCATATCCTATGGACATGAATATCTACACATATTGCAGGCTTTCCAAATCCCTCACTTAAAACAAGATTTGCAGTTTTCCTGCCAACACCTTTGAACTTTAAAAGTTCTTCTAGAGTATCAGGAACTTTTCCATTGTATTTTTCTATTATTTCCTTTGAAATTTGTTTAATCTGTTTTGCTTTGTTTTTATAAAAACCTGCTGGGTATATAAGACTGGCAATTTCTTCTTCTGAAAGTTTTACCATATCATATGGATTATCTGCTTTTTCAAACAACCTTTTTGAACTTTCTGCAGTTATTTCGTCTTTTGTCCTAAGACTAATAATTGTTGAAATTAAAACTTTATATGGATCTCGTGTTTTTTCTGCTAGTAATGAAACTACAGGTGCATTCCACTTTGGGAATTCTTTTTCTAGTGTTTCTAATACTTTTAAAAAAGTTTTTGTATCCATGTAAAACATTTTATAATATTTTGATGATTATTGAGCAACCTCTTATTATTTACAGCAGGAAAAATAAGGCTTATATCCCAAATCCAAACAGATTTTGGCTTGTAGATAAAAAGCTGGATAAAGCTATATCTTCTTTAGAAGCTCAAGGATATATCAAAAAAATTTCTGATATTATTACAAATAATGAACTTTTGTTTAATGAGCTTGTAAATTTACATAAAAAAGAAATAGAAGTGAGAAAAAAACTTTTAGAAGAAAAATATAATGATGCTCCAGAATTTGTAAGAAAAAGACTTTTAGATGAAAAGGTAGGAATTGGGGGAATAGAAGACTTTTGGGAGAAGCCTTTTAAAGTAAAATGTCTTCATCTTTGGACTGCCTATCATTTATCAGGCAAAGAGTTTGAAAATTTCATTGGATATTATGTTCTAAAACTTTTACATCAGGATTGAGTCCTTTAACTTTCTAAATTCTATCTTCTTAAAAAATTTGTCGCAATTCCCTAAGAAAAGCGGGAGAATGCAACAGTAGTTCTATAATCCTTGATACAAGCCATATTCAGAAAGTCAAGTAGCCAATTTTTAACTTTTTTAATCTTAACTATTTTCATAATAGCATAAATAAAGCCTCCCATCAACAAAAAATAGTAAATCCTTATTTTTTGCGGTTTGGAAAGAAATTTTTAAGCTAATCTTTTTAACAAAATTTTTTCTTCTTTTATTATTTCTCTAGATTTGTCAATTATTCTTTCTTGAAGAGAGTTTTCTATTATTTCTTTAATAATTTCTTCTTTAGTTTTTTGGTTTTCTTTACTAAGTTTGTTTAAAATTTCTAAAACTTTTTCATCAAGGTCTATTTTTAAAGTTGCCATTTTTACTCCTGTATTAAGCAAGGTATATAGAAAATATTAAAGTCTTACACAATAGATTTTCAACTTTTTATAAAGAAAAATCTCTCAACATTAAAATTCCCTAAGAAAATTGTTATTCTCTCTTAACTATCTTTCAATTCCCTTTGTTTTTGCAAGTAAACCATTATTGCTGTTATTGCTGCTGGAGTTATTCCTTCAAGTCTACTAGCGTGTCCTAATGTTAAAGGCTTAGCTTTTGACAGTTTTTGAACAATTTCCTTTCTAAGCCCAGGAACTTTTGAGTAATCTAAATCTTGTGGAAGTTTTATATTTTCAAGATGTCTCATTTTTTCATTTAGTTTTATTTCTCTTTCAAAATATCCTGAATATTTGACATTTATTTCAACTTCTTCTGCAACATAATCTTTTTCTGGAGTTTTTATTTTTTCTTCTTTTAGTTTTTCAATTGTAATTTCTGGTCTTTGTAAATAATTAAACACAGATACTACTTTACCATTTATATTAATTTTTTCTTGTTTATAGTTGTCTATCCATTGTTTTATTTCTTCTTCTACTTCTTTTACGAATTTGTACTGTTCTTGTGAAAGCATTCCTATGTTATAGGCTTTTTCATATAATCTTAAAATTGGGTTATCTTGTCTTAAGTGTAATCTATACTCAGAACGGGCAGTAAATAATCTGTATGGTTCAATTACTCCTCTTGTTGTTAAATCATCAATCATGACACCAATATAGCTTTCATCTCTTCTCAAGTAAAATGGTTCTTTCCCTAAGGCTTTAAGAGCAGCATTTATACCTGCTACTAACCCCTGTCCTCCAGCTTCTTCGTATCCTGTAGTTCCATTAAAGTTTCCTGCGTGGAATAAACCTTTAACTTTTTTTGTTTCTAATGTTGGATAAAGCTCCGTTGGGGGAACAACATCATACTCAATTGCATATGCAGGTTTTAATAAAACTACATTTTCTAGCCCAGGAATTGAGCGATACATTTCCCATTGTATTTCTTCAGGTAAAGAAGTAGATAAACCATTAGGATAAATACTAATACCATTTCTTGTTTCTGGTTCAAGCCATACCGTATGTCTTGCTCTATCTGCAAATTTTACAATCTTATCTTCAATAGAAGGACAATATCTAGGTCCTATACCTGTAATAGCTCCACCGTAAAGAGCAGTTCTATGTAAGTTTTTTCTAATTATTTCATGGGTCTTTTCTGTTGTGTATGTTATGTAGCAAGAAATCTGTTCTTTTTGTCCTTCTTTAAACCAATAACTGCCGTAAGGTTCTGTCCAGAATGAAAATTTTGGTGGTGGTTCATCTCCAGGGGCTTCTTCTAAAACACTCCAGTTTATTGTATTTTTATCCAGTCTCGCAGGAGTTCCTGTTTTAAATCTAACTAATGGAAATCCTAATTTTCTATAAAACTGTGGTAATTTTTGAGCTGGTTTTTCTCCAATTCTACCTGCTTCTATTTTTTTATCTCCAATATGAATAACTCCATCTAAAAATGTTCCAGTTGTAACAACTACTGCTTTTGTTTGTATTCTTAAATTACCATCTACTTCTACGCCTTCTACTTCGTAAGAGTTCTTCTTTAAGAATATATTTGTAGCCTCTCCTTCTATTACTGTAAGGTTTTCTGTATTTTCCAGCTTATTAACCATATATTTTCTGTATTCTTCTTTGTCCGCCTGTGCTCTTGGAGAACGAACAGCAGGACCTTTTCTTGTGTTTAGCATTTTATATTGAAGACCAGTTTGGTCTATTGCTTTAGCCATTTCTCCGCCGAAAGCATCTATTTCACGGACAACTATACCTTTAGCAATACCACCAATTGCAGGATTACAAGGCATTAAGCCTATTTTTTCTTTATCTAAAGTAATGAGGGCAGTCTTTGCTCCAAGCTTTGCACTAGCCAGTGCTGCTTCTATTCCAGCATGTCCTCCACCTATTACAACAACATCATAATAAGTGTCGTAAATCATTTAACTCCTCAAAAGGTAAATTTTTATCAAAATATAGGCTTACTTAAAATGTTTTAAAGTCCTTCTGGATAAGTTTTTGTATAGTTTTTGTATTCTTCTATTCTTTTCTTAATTTCTATCCAGTTATCATTTCCAAACTTTTCTAAAACTGCATCAGCTAAAACAATAGCAAGCATTGCTTCTCCCACTACTGCTGCAGCAGGAACTGCAGTAACGTCAGACCTTTCTTTAGCAGCATCAAAAGGTTCTTTTGTTTTTATATTTACAGATTGTAAAGATTTTTTTCTCATTAATGTTGGAATAGGTTTCATACCTACTCTGACTATAATGGGTTCCCCATTTGTCATTCCCCCTTCAAGCCCACCTGCTCTATTTGTTTTGTGGTAAAAACCTTTTTCTTTATCCCAAAATATCTCATCATGTGCTTGAGAGCCAAATCTCTCAGATAATGAAAATCCGTCTCCTATTTCGACTGCTTTCATAGCTTGAATACTCATCATTGCCTGGGCTATTTTTCCATCTAGTCTTCTATCCCACTGGGTATAAGAGCCAAGTCCCATAGGAACTCCTACAGCAAACCCCCCCTAAACTTTCTCCTTCTTTTTTTGCTTCATCTATTAACTTTTTAAACTTATCATCTTCTTCAGGAATAGGAATTCTAACTTCGGAATTTTCTGCAATTTCTGCTCTTTTTTCTAAAGGAATGTCATGTATTTTATCTCTTATTGATAAATTACCAATAGAAACTACATAGCTACCTATTTTTATCCCAATATCTTCAAGAAGTTGTTTACAAACTGCCCCAACTGCAACTCTTGTTGTGGTTTCCCTTGCTGAAGCTCTTTCTAAAACATTTCTTAAATCTTCAAAACCATACTTAATTCCACCTACTAAATCAGCATGTCCCGGTCTTGGATTTGTTATTTCTCTTTTACTGGCAGGCTCACCTTCTATTGACATTATATCTGTCCAGTTTTGCCAATCTTTATTTTCAACCATCAATGTAATTGGGCTACCAAGCGTATATCCAAACCTAACACCTGATAAGATTTTTACTTTATCTTTTTCTATTTTCATACGACCGCCACGGCCGTATCCTTTTTGCCTCCTTGCTAGCTCTTTGTTTATATACTCTGAAGAAATTTTTAGATTAGAAGGAATACCCTCAATTATTGCTGTTAAAGCAGGGCCATGAGACTCACCAGCATTTAAAAATCTAAGCTTTCCCAAAGTTTTCTCCTGCTTAATTTATTAATAAGAGATAAAATACATGACATTCCTTTAGAAAAAAGAGCAGAAATTGCAGAAAATTCCGAAGTTAGAATTCCTATTCCTGAAGAAGATGATAAGTTTAAAAAGTTAATAGATGAAGCAAAAAAAGAAGGAGAAAGTTTAGGGGGGG
>QNYP01000154.1 GCA_003978675.1 Hydrogenothermus sp. | reverse complement strand
GTATTCTTTTAGTAGTTTGTCTTTTCTATTATTTGCCATTTAATCTCCCTCCACATATATTCATTTATAGAAAATTTTTGCTTTCTGTATTCATTTTCTACTAATTCTTAGAATTAGGTGAACCGAAGGTGAACAAGAAAATGGTTTTAGAAAGCAAAAATTTTCTATAAATGAATATATGTGGAGGGAGATTAAATGGCAAATAATAGAAAAGACAAACTACTAAAAGAATACATCCATGACCCTTATTTCACAAAAGAAAAGTATCATGACCCTTCTGTTTGCCAGCAGTGTGGAGTGGTTTTCCACGATGGAATTTTTCAATGGATGGAAAAAACTCCTGCAAATGCACAAAAAATATTATGTCCAGCTTGTAGAAGAATTAATGACAAATATGAAGGTGGTATAGTCCATCTAAAAGGAGAATTTTTACAAAACCATAAAGATGAAATAATGAACCTTATAAAAAACACTGCTGATGAGGAAATGGCATATAGACCTTTAGAAAGAATAATTGAAATAAAAGAAGAAAATGGAGAAATTGTAATAACTACAACTTATGAGCATATTGCAAGGCGTATAGGAGAAGCAGTTCACAGAGCATGTAAAGGAACGCTAAATATGCAGTATCCAGAAGGACAAAAATATATAAGAGTATTCTGGCAAAGAGACTAGATGAAATTTGAAAAGTTTATATATAGGAAAAAAATAAAAGAACTTCCAAAAGATTTACTACCAAGAGAAAAAGCATTAGCAAGTAGTTTAAACAGCTTATCAGATGCAGAACTTCTGGCTTTGTCTATAGGCTCTGGAGTTAAAGGCCTAAATGTTATAGGACTTGCAGATAAGATAATATCAAAATTTGGATTAGAAGGATTAAAAAATCTATCTATTGATGAGCTTACAAAAATAAAAGGCATTGGAATAACAAAAGCACTTCAAATTTTGGCAATAGTTGAGCTAGCAAAAAGATTAAATGAAGATAGGGAAAGAATAGTTTTAAATTCTCCTGAAGATGTATATAAATACACAAAAAACTTGAAAAATGAAACCCAAGAAAAGCTAATTTGTTTATATACAAACACTTCAAATGAACTTCTCGATGAAAAAACTGTAGCAATTGGTAGTTTAAATGTCTTGTCAATAAAACCACGAGATATTTTTTATTATGCTTTGAAAAGCAATGCATATGGAATAATTCTAATTCATAATCATCCAAATGGGTATTGTAAACCTAGCCAAGAAGATATTTTGTTTACAGATAAAGTTAAAAATTTAGCTATAGAGTTAGGTTTTGAAATTTTAGACCATATTGTTATAGGAAAAGATGGGTATTTTAGTTTTGCTAGGGAAAATCTAATTTGAGGTAGCTATGTTAAAAGTAGGATTAACTGGTGGTATTGCAACAGGAAAATCTACTGTAAAAGAAATATTTAAACAACTAGGAGCTTATGTAATAGATGCAGATGAAATTGTAAAAAAGCTTTGGCAAAATGAAAAAATTCAAAAAAAAGCAGAAGAAATACTAGGAATAAAAGTTATAGACGAAAATGGTAGTCTAAAAGCTAAAGAAATAGCAAATGTAATTTTCAAAAACAAAGAAAAAAAGGAAAAGTTAGAGCAACTTTTTCACCCTGAAGTTTTTAAATATATCCAAAGCTGGTTTAAGGAGATAGAAAAAAAAGATAAAAATGCAGTTGCAATCGCAGAAGTTCCATTAATGATAGAAACAGGAAGCTATAAAAATTACGATATAATTATACTAATATATGCTCCTAAAGAAATACAGATAGAAAGACTATTAAAAAAAGGATACACACTAGAAGAGGCAACACAGAGAATAAATTCCCAAATGGATATTGAAGAGAAAAGGAAATATGCAGATATTGTTATTGAGAATACAAGTAATCTAGAAGACTTAAAAAAACAAGTAGAAAAAACTTTCTTAAAACTGAAGGAGAAAGTAGTTGAAAAAAATAATATTTAGCTTGCTTTTTATTAGTTTTTCTTTTGCTTCAATGATATCAGATGTAAGAATAGAAATACTTTCGCAAATACAAATTCTCTACCAACAAAAAGGAGAAATAATTAAAAAGTTAAAAACTGAAACAGATAAAGAAAAGATTCTAGATTTAAGGAAAAAATTGCAAAATATAGATAAACAAAAAAAATCTTTAAAGGAAAATTTAAAAGCATATGAGAATAATATTTCTACTGCTGGCTAGTTTATTTTTTGTTGTTTCCTGCTCTAAAGTTGATGAGAATGCAAAACCTGATGTTGTTGTAAATATAAAAGTGTCAAAGCTTGGTTATTCTCCTTCTGTTGTTGAAGTTCCATATGAAAAGGTAGTTTTATTTAGAATTACTGCTGTAGATGAAGGTATTGGAGATGATTACTCACAGGAATATTATGGACATTGTTTTTATATATTACCTCCATATGATGTTATGGTTTCAAACATAAAAAAAGGGGAAACTAAAGAAATAAAGATAAAAACAGTGTTTAAAGGCAAATTTATATTCACATGCCCTTACTGCTCAGGAGTATTTCCAACAAAGGGAGATTTAATAGTTAAAGATTAACTAAAGATTTTAATTTTTTTATTTCTTCTTCTGTTAAGTGCCTGTATTCTCCAGTTTTTAGATTATCATCTAGTTTTAAATTTCCTATCCTTTCTCTTTTTAAATATAAAACAGGAAATCCTATTTGTTCCATAATTTTCTTTACTATATGATATTTCCCTTCTTTTACAGTAATTTTTATTTCTGATATGTCTTTTTCAACTTTTACAATTTCTATTTTAAATGGTTTTGTTTGGTATTTATCTTTTTTTAAAAATATTCCTGTATCTTCAAACTTTTTTAAATTTACAGTGCTTATATCTCCTTTAACAATTGCAAAGTATTCCTTTTGAACATTCCATTTTGGATGAGATAATCTATGAGCAAATATTCCATCTGTAGTTATTAATAAAAGACCTTCTGTGTCTATATCTAATCTACCAACAGGAAATAAATTTTTATATACAGGTTCGTTTATAAAAAAATCTAAAACTGTAGGATAAGTTTCATCTTTTGTGGCAGATACATATCCACTTGGTTTATTTAACATAAAATAGAATTCTTTTTGATAAGAAATTGGTTCGTTATCAACTTTTACAATATCTATTTCTGGATTTATTTTAAGAGAAGGGTTTTTTACGATAGTATCATTTACATATACTAAACCCTGTTTTATAAGTTGTTTTACTTCTTTTCTAGAACCAAAGCCAAAGTTAGATAAAAATTTATCTAGTCTCAAAACTGAAAAATATCAAAAGGGGGAAACCCCCTATATATACTTAATTATCCATTTACTTTTTCTTTTAACGCTTTAGCAGCGTGGAAAGTAACAACCTTTCTAGCAGGAATAGTAATTTCCTCTCCAGTTCTTGGGTTTCTTCCCTTTCTAGCAGCTCTTTCTTTTACATTGAATACACCAAGACCTGGTAAAGCGACTCTTTCTCCCTTTGCAAGAGCCTCAACGAGAGCTTCTACAAATGCGTTAACGCATCTCTCTGCTTGAGCTTTTGTAGTTCCAGCTTCTGCCGCAACTTTTGCTACTAGTTCTGCTTTAGTCATAGCGACCCTCCTTACTTAAATTTATTTAATCATAAGGGCTTTCCATTTCAAGCCCGTCATTACTTAATTTATAGTATATTTAATATTCAAAGTCAAGTATTTTAATATTTATAACCATATATTTATCATTATTTAGCTACAGTTTTTGCAAATTCCGAAAATTTCTAGTCTATGGGTTTCTGGTTTAAATCCATATTCTTTGCATATTTTGTCTTGAAGTTTTTCTATTTCTTCTTCTGAAAATTCAATAATACTTCCACACTTTGTGCATATAAGATGATCATGGTGTTGTTTTAAAGATATTTCATAAATTGTTTTATTTCTATATTTAATAACTTCATTAACCAATCCCATTTCTTTTAGTATGTTTAAAGTCCTATAAACTGTTGCTCTGGAAACAGGAATATCTTTTTCTTTAATCCTTTTTACCATATCTTCGATTTCAAAGTGTCCTTTAACATTTAATATTTCTTCTAAGACTGATTCCCTTTGGGAAGTAAATTTTAAACCTCTTCTTTTTATAAAATCCTTAAACTGCTTTTTTATTGTATCTTTTTTCACAGCTTAGGTTTCCTCATTTCAAAGGTATTTTCTTTTGTTATTAGGCAATAATTTGCACCACCCATTCTACCAACAATTTCAAGTTTTGTAGTATCTACATAACCTTTTTCATTTAGAATATCGTCTCTTATATGAAATTTCAATATTTCTCCAAAAATTACTCCCATTTTACCAATGTTTACTATTTCATACTTTCTGCATTCTATATTTATAGGAGCTTCTTCTATTAATGGAGCCTGAACTATATCTGCTTTTTTAGGTGTTAAACCTGCTTTTTCAAATTCATCTTCTTCTGGGGCAAATGGAGCAGATGTAATATTCATCTTTTCTGCCAACTGGTTTATAACAATATTTACAACAAATTCCCCAGTATCTTCTATATTTTGCCATGTGTCTTTCTTATCTCCATTTTCTTTTCTTCCTATTGATACCATAAGAATTGGGGGTTGAGAAGAAACTCCTGCAAAATAACTAAACGGGGCTATATTATAAATTCCATCTTTACTAACTGTAGAAATCCAAGCAATTGGACGGGGAACAATTACACTTGTCATAAGTTTATAAAATTGAGATTTATCTAAGTCTTTAACATCTATTTTCATACTCTTCCCCTAAAATTTCATTTATTATTTTTTTTAGACTATCTTTAGAATAATCATTTTTGTAATTTTTGCCAAGATTTATTATTTTTTCTTTATCAATAAATGGAAAATACTTATCTTTTAGACTTAATACAAATTGTAATAACTGTGTTATATTTGATGGTTTTTTTGAAAATTTTGCCCTTTCAAAATCTATTAGATAAACTTTTCCTTCTTTATCTACTATGGCATTTTTTAATGGCCTTTGCATTTCATCTTTGTTTATTTTTAGATTGTCCAATTTCCAGCCTTGAATGAAAATTTGAAATATTAAGTCTTTGTAGTTATTTTCGTTAATTATATCTATTAAGTGTTTCCCTTCTATGAACTGATAAGCTATAAAATCTTCACCTTTCAAAGTAAGCTTTCCGCCAATGTTCTCTTTGTTTACTATTTCTAGAATCTCTCCTTCCCTCTGTATAGCTTTTATAACTTCTGGTCTAGATGCAACTTTAAATGCAAGAATTTTATTATCTAAAATTCCTTTATAAACAACTCCTCTCCATCCTTTTCCTATAATCTGTAATTCTTTTATTTTTTCTTTTATATCTTCAAATCTCATAAATTTTCTTCAAAACTTTTTGAATAAAATACTTTTATTTCGTTTACTATTTCATCTAAATCGTCCATAACTTTGAAAAGTTTTAAATCTTCTCTGTCTATATAATTATTTTGTAATACTTGCTGGTTAATCCAGTCCACTAAACCATTCCAGAATTCACTACCGTATAAAAATATAGGAAATGGTTTTAACTTTTTAGTTTGTATTAGCACTAGAACTTCTGTTAACTCATCTAATGTTCCATATCCACCGGGAAATAAAATATATGCAGAAGCATATTTTATGAGCATTACTTTTCTTGAAAAGAAATAATGGAAGTTTAATTGAACTTTTGCATATTTGTTAGGTATTTGTTCTCTAGGCAAGGCTATATTTAATCCTATTGAGTTTCCTCCTGCTTCAAAAGCTCCTCTATTTCCTGCTTCCATTATTCCAGGGCCACCACCTGTTACGACAGTAAAGCCCTCTTTTGCCAGCATATAAGCTAGCTTTCGTGCTGCTTCATAGTATTTATCTCCTTCTTTAACTCTGGCAGAACCAAATATTGTAATTGCAGGGAGGTATTTAGGCATTACATCAAATCCATCAACAAAGTCTCCAATTATTCTAAATAACCGCCATGCATCTTCCTTCTTTAGTTCGTTTACTTGATACTTTTCATACATATTGTATTCTCCTTTTAAAACCCAAATCTAACAAGCTCAATGAGGAGAATTATGACTATTCCTAAAGTAAAATTTACTTTTATTAAAGTGGTTATCTTTGCCATAATTTCCTGTTTATTCTCTGCAGATGGTAGCTTCTTGTATAAACCAAAATAAATATATGAGAAGTTTATAACCATTACTATATATATAACTAGCTTTAATATGAATAGTGGAGAACTTATAAAATAATGAGCTTTGTATCCTTCTGTAAGTATAAGAGTGGCTATTGCTATCCATACAAGAGGAAAAAATTTATCCATTATGCTTTTCATAAATATTCCTTTTTTTTCTCCAATAACAGATAAAGAAGGTCTTAAAATAAACAACGTATAAAGCATTCCTCCTATCCATATCAAAACAGCTATTATATGTATCCATAAAAGTACTGCATCTATCATTTTAAACCTCCTTGCCTCTTTCACTTCTAGGGTAGAGTATTTTTGCCATAAATATTGAAAGTTCATAAAAAACTATTAATGGTAATGCTAAGAATATTTGACTAACAACATCAGGAGGGGTAATAACTGCAGCAAAAATAAATGCAATTACTGCAAAGTAAGGTCTAAATTTTATTAGAGTTTCAGGAGTTATAAGTCCAAGTCTTGCCATTAATGAAAGAATAACTGGAAGTTCAAAGGTTATTCCAAAAGCTAAAATAAGCCTTATTACAAAAGATATATACGAACTTACAGATAACATTGCTTCAACATCTAGTTGAGTATAACCAAAGTTAAGTAAAAACTTTAATGCCAGTGGCAACACTCCATAAAAAGCAAACAATCCTCCTGATATAAAAAATATTGTCGTAAAGAAAACAAATGGAATTAGCATCTTTTTTTCTTCTTCATAAAGGGCAGGTTCTATAAATTTCCAAACTTGATAAAAAACCCAAGGGGATGCTAGGACAAATCCTAAAAGTAAAGATATTTTAAATGCAGTAAAAAATGATTCTGTTGGAGTTAATGCCACAAGTTTCATTTCTGGAAATACTTTATGCAAGGGTTGCTGGAAAATATCAAAGAAATAATTTACCTGAGTGAATACCAATATAGTTCCTATTACAACACCTATCAGGCTTTTTATAAGCCTATCCCTAAGTTCTGCTAAATGTTCTGTTATTGGAGCTTCAAATTCTTCCGGATTTTGTGGTCTAGACATCTTTTATCTCTTCCTTTTTGCTAAAAGATATTTTTTCTCTTTTTGGCTGGTAATTTTCAGAAAAAGATTGCTTTTTTTCCTTCTTTATTTCTTTATCTAGCTCTTTTTCAAAATCATCATCATCAAAAGCCAATCTTTTCTCAAATTCATTTTTTGTTTGCTCTGGAAGTGATTTAATATCATCAACTTCAGCAATTACAGAATTTTTAACATCATCTACTGTGCTCTTTATATCCCTGAAAATTCTTGCAACCTGTTTCATAGCTTCAGGAAGTCTCTTTGGACCTAAAACTATAACAGCTACTATCATAATAACCATAATTTCTGTCCAACCTATACCAAACAAAGTCAATACCTCAAATCTAAAATAATTCTTATTATAGCTTAAAATATAGCACTTATACTAAACTCTATTCTATATTTATCCTCATTTTGTTTTCTATCTAAAACAGTTGATATGCCAAACATAAAAGACCCTGCAGGAGTTGGAACCATTAAACCAAAACCAGTAGTCTTCCTAAGATAAAGTTTTTCTAAGGTTTTTTTATTTCCATATACATTTCCTAAGTCTATAAATGAAAATCCATACAAGCTATATTTACTTAGTATTGGAAATCTAAGTTCAT